>CAYFTY010000476.1:0-4303 GCA_964346045.1 uncultured Bradymonadales bacterium
CTGCGGGATGGAGTACATGGCGACCGCGTCTGCGCGCTACGACATGGCTCGTTTCGGCGCAGAAATTCCGCGTTTCTCACCGCGTCAAGCTGACCTCCTCTGGGTGGTCGGCACGGTGAACCACAAGCTGGCGCCGTATTTGAAGCGCATTTACGAACAGATCGCAGAACCCAAATGGGTGATTTCGTTCGGCGTCTGCGCCTCGACGGGCGGCTTTTACGATAATTACGCAACGGTTCAGGGAATCGATAAGATCATCCCGGTCGACGTGTATATTCCGGGCTGTCCGCCACGCCCCGAGCAGGTGCTCGACGGCCTGATGAAGCTGCAAGAGAAGATCGAAGAAGAGCCCTGGCGCAAGTACGCATACGAAGAGAAGAAGCGTATGCGCGAGGAACAGGGCGTCGACGAAGATCATCCCCCGCGTTTCGAAAGGGTGAAATAAGATGGCCGAAAAGCTCATCCATATGGTGAAGACGAAGTTTGAAGAAGCCGTGCTTCGTCATCACAGCCGCCTTGGGAACGATACCGTGGTCATCGAGCGGGAACATTTGCCCGACGTCCTCGAGTACCTTCGAGACGACGATGCAACGCAGATGGATTTGTTGCGTGACATCACGGCCGTGGATTACCTCAATCGCGACCCGCGGTTCGATGTCGTCTACGTGCTCTACAGCATCGAGCACAAACATATGGTCACGGTGCGCGTGCCACTGCGCGAGGATGACGTCGAAATCCCGTCGATCTCACATCTCTACGGGTGTGCGGCATGGCTCGAGCGCGAAGTCTACGACATGTACGGTATGGATTTCACCGGGCATCCAGACCTTCGGCGCGTACTCCTCTATGACGAATTCGAGGGCTACCCGCTGCGTAAAGATTATGCGATTCAGGCGTCGCAGCCGCGAACGGAACTCATCGAAACCGAGCGAGATTCGGTCGAAGAGTTCATGCATTTCGTCAAAGACAAAGAAGACATGACGACCGGTTCACGCGCCGCTGATTAAACTCGATTTGAGACGAAGTAGTTATGGCAGAAGATATCATTGAGCCAATTGAGCAGGATATCCACACCGAGCCGATGGTCCTGCAGATGGGGCCGAGTCACCCGGCGACGCATGGAACTGTCCGTTTCACCCTCACACTCGACGGTGAAACGGTCATCAAATGCGATACGGATGTCGGTTATCTGCACCGCGGGTTCGAGAAAGAGAGCGAAAATTCGACGTGGACACAGGTCTTTCCATATACGGACCGCCTGAACTACGTCAGCCCGCTTCTCAATAATTTCGGTTATTCACTCGCCGTCGAACGGCTTCTCGAAATCGAAGTGCCCGATCGATGCGACTATATTCGCACGATCATGGGCGAAGTGAGCCGTCTTTCGGACCACCTCACATGCATTGGTGCTGGAGCGCTCGAGCTCGGCGCCATGAGTGCATTTCTCTACTGCATCGAAGGACGCGAGCTCGTCTGGGACCTCATCGAACAGGTAACGGGCGCGCGACTCACGGTGAGCTACGGCCGAATCGGAGGCGTCAAAGACGATCTCACCGAGTCCTTCGCAGATGACTGGCAGTACGTACGAAAGCGGCTTCTCGAGATTCACGAGACCACCGGCAAGCTGCTCACGCGCAACCGGATTTTCCTCGACCGTATGGAAGGCACCGGCGTGATTACGCCCGAGGCCGCCGTCAGCTGGGGATACACCGGTGTGTGTCTGCGCTCGACAGGCGTTGCGTACGACGTGCGGAAAGACCACCCCTACTTCAAATACGACGAAGTCGACTTCGACGTCCCGGTGGGATCGGCGGGTGACAACTTCGATCGTTATCTGGTTCGCATGGAGGAGCTTTTGCAGAGCATCCGGATCATCGACCAGTGTCTCGAGCAGATCGAGCCAGGACCTGTGAATTCGGACGACCCGCGCGTCGTGTTGCCCGAGAAAGAAAAGGTCTACAACACGATCGAGTCGATGATTCATCATTTCAAGATCGTCTTCGAGGGTATTCAGGTACCCCCGGGAGAAGTCTACAGCTATACCGAGGCCGGAAACGGCGAACTCGGCTACTACATTGTGTCCGACGGAACCGGAAAGCCGTGGAAAATCCACGTGCGTGCTCCGAGCTTCATTATGATGGGCGGCATCCACAAGCTTTTCGAAGGTGGACTGCTCGCCGACATTGTGCCGACCTTCGACACCATCAACATGATCGGTGGCGAGTGTGACCGCTGAGCCGAGACCCAAGAGGAGTCAGTACCGATGCCGAAAGTAACGATTAACGGCACCGAAATCGAAGTCGACCAGGGAACGACAATTCTGCGCGCGGCAGCCGAAGCAGGCTACGACGTGCCGCACTTCTGTTATCACCCGGCGCTTTCGATCCCCGCAAATTGCCGCATGTGCCTCGTCGAAGTCGAGGGTATGCACAAGCTGCAGCCCGGTTGCTACTCACAGGTCTCGGACGGCATGACCGTCGAGACCGAAAGCGACCGCGTCATCAAGGCCCGCAAGTCGGTGCTCGAGTTTATTCTCGTGAATCACCCTGTGGACTGCCCGATATGCGACCAGGCTGGCGAGTGCAAGCTGCAGGATTATTACGTCGACTACGACGCACAGGAGTCGCGGCTTCGGACCGAGAAGCAGAATAAGGTGAAAGCGTATCCGCTCGGGCCCGAGGTGGTCTACGACGGCGAGCGTTGCATACTCTGCACCCGGTGTATCCGCTTCTGTGACGAGGTCACCGGTACCGGTGAATTGACCATCGTCGAGCGTGGAGACCGCGCCGAGATTCGAACCTTTCCTGGCAAAGACCTCGACAACGATTACTCGATGTGTGTCGTCGACCTCTGCCCGGTTGGCGCTCTCACAGCCCGCGATTTTCGATTCAAATGCCGCGTATGGTTACTCACCTCGACCGATAGCGTCTGCACGGGATGCTCGAACGGCTGCAGTGTGCATCTCGACCATTTCCGCAATGAGATTCAGCGCTATCGACCGCGATACAATCCAATGGTCAACGATTATTGGATGTGCGACGAGGGCCGACTTTCGTACAAAGAAGTGCACCATGACCGGCAGGTCGAACCTCTGGTAAACGGTGCCGAGGTCAACTGGCATGCGGTCTCGGAAGCCGTCGCTGACAAGCTTGCGAAAGCGATGGACGAAGGGGGCTCGGCCGCGATGGTGATCACCCCCCAGATTACGTGCGAGGACCTCTATCTGGCGAAGCGATTCGCGGAAGATTGTCTCGACGCCCGACTCTATCTGGGCGGGAAGTCCGATGGTCGCTCAGATGATTTCCTGATCCAGGCAGATAAAAACCCGAACCGACGCGGCATCGAGGCCGTCTTTGGATCGACGGACGTCGCGGCAGATTTCGAAACGTTGATTCAGGACATCGAGTCGGGAGCGGTCAAGACGCTCTACATGCTCGGTGTTCATGCGCCGGTTGACGCCGACACCCGTCAGCGTTTCGTCGATGCCATCGACAATCTCGAGCTCTTCGTCTATCAGTCTCCCCATGCTGGAGAACTCGCCGGAAAAGCTCACGTGGTGCTGCCTTCGTGCACCCATGCCGAGAAAGATGGCACGTTCGTCAATTTCAATGGCATCGCGCAGGCCATCCACCGGGCGTTCGCGCCCCACGGGAGCGCGCTGCCGGACTGGCAGATCTTCATGCGCGTCGCACGTGCAATGGATAATCCGTTCCAATACACCTACCTGAGTGAAATTCAGGAAGAAATGTTTCAGGCATCCGAAGCCCCTGAAGAAGAGGCCGAAGAAGCCGCTGATGCGGGGCAAGGAAGTGCTCCGCCCCCCGCTGAATGATGGAGATTGCTGGTGCCTGAGATACTTATCAGCCTGATCAAAATCGTCTGCATTGTCTTCGGGTTCGTCATGGGGCTCGCGAGCCTGATGACGCTGCTCGGTGACCGCAAGCAGTCGGCGAAGATCCAGAATCGTATCGGGCCCAACCGGGCTCGTTTTTTCGGGATCGACGCTTCGCTTGGCGGCCTTCCGCACTTCATCGCGGACGGCATCAAGATGGTGCTCAAAGAGAATATCGTGCCTGACGGTGCGAATAAGACTCTGCACCTCATCGCGCCCGGACTGGTCTTTTTGCCGGCTCTTCTCGGTTGGGCAGCGGTCCCGTTCATGGACACGTGGTGCACGGGCGAGATGGTCGTCGATACGAGTACGTGGACCGAGTACTGCAACGGCGAAGAAAAATACTACTTCCAGATCATGAATCTCAACGCTGGCCTGCTCTACGCATTCGCTGTCGCGAGTGTTTCGGTG
>CAYFTY010000477.1:0-4303 GCA_964346045.1 uncultured Bradymonadales bacterium
GCCCAATACCCCCGGGCTGCGGGGTCTTCAAGAAAAAGACCCGCTGACGCGGCTTCTCCAACGCTTACAGGATCTCAATCGAGAGCTCGGAGGCTCGAAGCCTCGGCCGATACTGGTCAAGATCGCCCCCGACCTCACAGATGCACAGATCATCGATGTCGTCGATGTCGCCCATACATGCGAACTCGATGGGATTGTGGCGACCAATACGACGATATCGCGAGAGAGTCTGGATACAGAAAACGTCGAAGCACTGGGGCCGGGCGGAATTTCGGGGCGTCCTCTTGCCGAGCGACGACTCGAGGTCGTGCGCTTATTGAGGCAGAACACCGAGCTCCCGATTGTCGGAGTGGGTGGCATTTTCACGGCCCGCGACGCACTTCGAACCATTCTGGCCGGCGCAAATCTGGTGCAGGTCTGGACTGGATTCGTCTACGAAGGCCCCACGATGGTCAAGCGTATCAATCGCGGCCTCAGAGCCGCCTGTCTGGCCAACGGCTGGTCCAATATCTCGGAAGCGGTCGGGCTTCAAAGAGATGGCACGAGCGCATAGACCGTACCATTTTCGTCAGCCACAAATAGCTTGCCGCGCGCCGGAACGACCGGGCTCCTTACCGGAGCCTTCGCCTTCCAGCTCCATCGAGGTTCGCCGTTTTTTAGATCCAGGGCGACCACTTCTCCGCCCAGATCGGCGACGTAGCCTGTGTCTTCGACGATCGAAACCTGACCGAGAACGAGCTCTCCGGCATCGTATCGCCACTCTTCGTCACCGGTCGTGCGGGCGAGCGAACGAACCTCGCTGCCGTTGACCACGACCAGAACCTGCTCTCCAGCAATGGAGGGTGATACGGACCGAAGGCCCCGTCTCCGTATCACCCTCCGTTGACCACGACCAGAACCTGCTCTCCAGCAATGGAGGGTGATACGGAGACGGGGCCTTCGGTCGCCAGCGACCATTCGAGATTGCCATTCTTGCGGTCGAGTGCGTGGACGTTGCCATCGTCGCCAGACACATAGAGATGCGATCGCCCTACGGCTGGTGCGCTTCGAAACGGTCGTCCGCCGCCCCATTTCCATTCTACCGAGCCGTCCCCCAGATCAATGGCGTAGAGATGCGAATCTGCGCTGCCGAAATAGAGGGTCTCACGGTCGATGCTCACGGCACCTGAAATCCAGCCGGCCGTGCGTGCGCGCCAGAGTTCCTCGCCCGTGTCCGTATCCACCGACCAGAGGTCGCCGCCGCGCTCGCCGACGATGACTGCATCGTTGTAGACGACGGGACGTGCGTCGACTGGCAGTCGAGTCTCGGCGGTCCACCGCCTCGAGCCTTCCTCGAGTTCGAAAGCGACCACCTCAGCAGCGTCACTTCCTACGTAGGCCGCGCCGTCGCCGATTCCAATGCCACCGTATATCTCGCCGTTCACGTCACCCGACCAGATCTCTTCACCTGTATTCACGTCGAGAGCTACCAACGAGCCTGGTTGAAGCGGCGCGATCACGAGCTCGTTGGTTACGGCCAGTGCAGCTTCAATACCGCCCACCGTTTCGGATTCCCATTCGACGCGGGGCATCTCCCGCATCGGCTTCGTCTCAAATTGCCCGGTGTTGGCCAGATCGCCACCGGCCGTGTCTCCTCCAGAAGAGCAGGCACACCAGAAGAGCGCGAAAATGAGGAGAAGACGTTTCATCGAATTCGGAACCTAGCGGACCGAAAGAGTGTATTTCAGCGATGCGCTCGAACTCACACTCATATAATAAAGTCCCGGCTCGACCCGACTACGCAGGGTCACTTTGCCTTTGCGCGTCGTCCCGCTGCGGATGGTCTTGCCGACCGAGTCGGTCAACGAAACTCGCGCCGATGCGTTGGAAGGATTGGTACTCACGCTCACGGTGAGAAGTGCCGAAGACGGTACTCGAACGTAGCGCCAATCTACCGAATCACCCGGCGGCGAGAGTGAATCACTGGCGCTGGAGCCCAACGAGATGGCGCGAGCCTGCATACGACTTCCATCGGCGTCACGTCCAAACGCCCCTGCGACGCTCATATGAGCGAAGAGTAGCGAGAGCGCAATGATGCCCCCGGCGATGTATCGGATCCGAACCATGAGTTCCTCGTTGTCGAGTATACCTTACTCGTTCAAACGTGACGACTCGCACGTTTATTCAGAGTAGATTCATCGGGTCGACGTCGACGGCGATTCGAACATTGCGATGCTTCTTCGAATTGAGCTCGAAATATTCGAGTTCACTGAGGGTCGCATTCACCAGTCGGCGCAGGGCGGTGCGGTCTTCGCTGCGCAAGAGTAACTGGTAGCGCGTCTTACCCCTGAGCCGCTCAAATGGCGCCAGGGCCGGTCCGACAATCAAGACCTCGTCCATGCCCGCCCTGCGCGCGATTCGTCGCGCCGTGAAGGCATAATCCCGAGCGGCTTGCACGACGGCTCCGTCGCTAGCCGCTTCGAATTTGATGGCAATCATATGCGTAAACGGTGGGTAGCGAAGCTCGTTCCGAATGGCGAGCTCGCGTTCGGCGAATGACTCGAAATCATGTTCGATTGCGAAGCGAAGACTGTAGTGTTCGGGATTCAGCGCCTGGATATACACCCGGCCAGGATCGTCGCCACGGCCCGCTCGACCCGCGACCTGGGCCATCAGCTGAAATGTGCGCTCTGAAGACCGAAAATCCGGGAAATTGAGACTCTGGTCGGCAGAAACGACTCCGACGGTGGTCACGCCCGGGAAGTCATGACCCTTGGTCACCATTTGTGTGCCGATCAAAACGTCGATCTTGCCTTTCGAGAAGGCCTTGATGATCCGTCGCAAACCGCTCCCGCGCCCTGTATCTCGGTCGAGCCTGCCGATTTCGCGCTCGGGAAAAAGCGAAGATAGTATTTCTTCGAGCTTCTCGGTCCCCACGCCACGCGGACCCACGCCAAATTCGCCACACTCCGGGCAGTGCTCTGGCAGTCGCAACGAATAGTCGCAATGGTGGCATCGTAAGGACTCCTGACGCCGATGATAGGTCAGCGAAACGTCGCAGTTTGGACATGTCCATCGATGCCCGCACTCATCACAGATCACACACGGCGAATACCCGCGCCGATTTAAGAAGAGAATCGACTGCAGATCGCCTTCGAATCCGCGAATCATAGCCGCACGCAGCTCATCGCTGATCGTACCGGCGACCCCCGAGTCGCCACGCGATCGACCGCGCATATCGACCATTTCGACCGGGGGTAGATCACGACCCGACACTCGATCGGGCATGGCCAGATAGGTCATCTTGCCGACCTGAGCATTGTGATAGCTTTCGAGAGACGGAGTGGCGCTTCCGAGGATGACAATCGCATCCTCGAGCTTGCCTCTCATCAGGGCGAGGTCTCGGGCATTATATCGGGTTCCGTCTTCTTGTTTGAAACTCGTGTCGTGCTCCTCGTCGACGACGATGACGCCGAGATTTTCAACGGGCGCAAAGACAGCAGATCGCGCTCCGATTACAATATCGACTTCGTCGCGCTGGATTCGTCTCCACTGATCGAACTTCTCGGCCGTAGACAGGCCGCTATGCAGGACAGCGAGTTCATCGCCGAAATGCCCTCGAAATACCGAGACAAACTGCGGAGTGAGCGCGATCTCGGGCAGCAAAACCAATGCGCGCTGGTCTCGAGCCAACACCGACTTGATGGTTCGCACGTAGACCTCGGTCTTGCCGCTTCCGGTCACGCCATGCAGGACAAACGCACCGAAGGTCTCACTCTCGATGGCGTCACGTATTGCGGCGAGCGCATCAGATTGCCCCGAAGTCGGCTCGAAATCACCCGGCGCCTTGACCTCCGAATCCTTGAAAGGGTCCCGATAGATTTCTTCTTCACGGCCGACAATGAAGCCTCGCTCTTCGAGAGAGCTCAGACTCGAGTAAGGGCTCGGAAATCGCTCGCGGATGTCTGCGAGCCTGGCTTCGCCGTCTTTGAGAAACTCGAGTATCTCTGCCTGCTTCGAGCCCAGTCGCTTATCATCGCCACCGTGGGTCAGCTCGTACCATTTCTCGGTTTTCGCACGGACCGAAGAGTCGTCCACATACGATACTTCAACGAGCTCGAGCCGCTCGAGCTCCGACAGCTCACGAAAGGTCAGCCCCAGCTCATCGACGAGCGAGCGCACACTTACAGGCTCTCTTGCGAGATTCAGCGCTTCGGACAATTCGTCCGAAAGGTCGTCCCAGGGCGCAGCCTCAGCCCGAGCACGGTACCGTTTGATGCCGTCGACACGGACGCCAGCCGGGATCGCCATGCGCACCACTTCG
>CAYFTY010000478.1:0-4297 GCA_964346045.1 uncultured Bradymonadales bacterium
CCTTGAAGAAGCCGCGCGCACCGGTGCGCGCGGCTTCTTCAAGGACCAGCGGGCACGGCAAAGCCACCGTCGTTTTCGATACGAGCAAAGACATGGCCGTCGACGAGCACGGTCTCGTGCACGGTGGGTTCGTCTTTGGTCTCGCAGACCACGCCGCCATGCTGGCGGTCAATGATCCAAACGTCGTGCTCGGTTCAGCGGACGTTCGTTTTCTGGCGCCAGTTAGAGCGGGCGAGAAGGTCTTTGCGACGGCCGAAATTATCGAAGAGAAGGGCAAGAAGCGAACGCTCGAAGCATCCGCGGTCGTCAACGGCAATGAGGTCTTCAAGGGCAGGTTCGTTGCCTTCGTACTCGACGACCACGTCTTTACCTGAGCGCAAATTAGGCCGTTTGGCGGCGGTTCTCGACGCCAGCTCATTTACAGGAAGCCACCTGACCCGCGAAATCACTGTGGGTAGGATTGAGCCGAGCGAGGCCTGCCTTCGACCGTTCGAGGTTCACGCATGGATTCGACCTTTTGTTGAGCGCCGCAGGGGCTAGCAAATCTCGTCGCACATCAAAAAGCCCGCGTCCTTGCGGGCGCGGGCTTCGGTATTCGAGGTGCGAAAGAATTCAGAATTCTTCGACGTCGAAGTCGAACATATTGGACTTACCCTGCTGGATCTTCTCGACGTACGAGTGAATCTCGGGCAGGACCATGTCCATGTACCATTTGACGGTCTTGAGCTTGGTCTCGCTCTGGGGTCCCGGATTATCGAGGGCGTAGCGCGCCTCGTGGCAGAAGGCGAATCCGATCGCGGTGAGCGCGAATACGTTCAGGTAGTTGCTGGCGACCGCGCCTGCGACCTCACGGTCTTCCATGGCCTTGCCCGCCAACTCCATCGTGACGTTGGTGAGGACTTTGGATGCCTCTTTGAGAGGCGTGATGTAGGCCTCCATCCCCTCGACTTCTTTGTTGTCGCGGATGAGCTGCGTGACGCGCGCCGAGAAGGTCTGCATCAGGCGTCCGTTCTTCATGGGGAGCTTGCGTCCCACGAGGTCGAGAGCCTGAATGTGGTTGGTTCCCTCATAGAGCATGGCGATACGCTCGTCGCGCATGTACTGCTCGATATCCCAGTCGCTGGTGTAGCCTGCGCCACCGCAGACCTGCATCGATTCGGAGATGTTCAGGAAGCCACGCTCCGAGAAGTACGACTTCACGACAGGCGTCATCAGCGCGACGAGATCGTCTCCTTCCTGGCGAAGATCTTCGTCGTCGGTATGGACGCTGACGTCATGTTCGACGGCAATCCACGTCGCGAGCGCTCGCATGCCCTCGTTGGTCGACTTCACATTCAGCAGCATACGCCGCACGTCGGGGTGCACGAGGATATTGTCGGCTGGTTTTTCGGGATCGCTCTTTTCGGGGTCGAGCGCACGGCTCTGGATGCGATCTTTGGCGAATGAAAGTGCAGTCTGGTACGAGATTTCCGAGAGTGCGATCCCTTCGAGACCGACGTGCAGGCGTGCGATATTCATCATCGTGAACATCGAGCGCATCCCTTTGTGGGGCTCGCCGACGAGGTAGCCGGTCGCGCCTTCCATCTCCATCACGCAGGTCGGCGAGGCCTTGATGCCCATCTTGTGCTCGAGGCCGGTGCAGGTGATCCGATTTCGCTCGCCATCGATGAATTTCGGCACCAGAAAGGTGCTGATGCCTTTGATGCCTTCCGGGGCGTCCGGAAGACGCGCGAGCACGAGGTGGATGATGTTGTCGGCGAGGTCATGCTCGCCAAAGGTGATCCAGATCTTGGTTCCGCTCAGCGTGTAGGTCCCATCATCGTTGGGCTCAGCTTTGGTGCGGATCATCCCGAGGTCTGTTCCGCATTGAGGCTCGGTCAGGCACATCGTCCCAGACCATTCACCGGATACGAGCTTTGGAAGGTAGAAATTCTTCTGTTCTTCCGAGCCGTGCACGAGGAGAGCGTCGACGAGGCCGCGCGTCAGACCAGGGCACATCGAGAAGCTCTTATTGCATGCTGTCGACAGCTCGCTGAAGAAGACGCCGAGCGACTCGGGAGCGCCACCGCCGCCATATTCTTCGGGGCCGGTGATTCCAATCGAACCCGTCTCGACCAGGGTCTTATACGCTTTCTTGAAGCCGTCCGGCGTCGTCACTGCGCCGGTCTCGGGATCCCACTCGACACCTTCTTCGTCGCCGACTTTGTTCAGCGGCAGGAGTTCGGACCGGAGCATGTCGGCGGTGCTCTGCAGGAGCATCTCGACGGTCTCCATATCGAACATTTCGTAATGGTCGAGCGTTGCGACTCGTTCTTCGTAACCAAAGCTCTTCAAGGCGAAGAGCATATCTTTGACCGGGGCCTTGTATACGTCCATGAGACTACCTTTGGGTGAGGGGGTTTCTTACAGTTGAATGAATGCTCATTCAGAGGGCATTCGTCAAGGCTAGAATAGCACAGATCGGATGCGGATTTCGAGAAAAAGTCGCGTACCCTCAGGCGCTCGGCGCAAGCTTCGGCCGATTACCATGTTGTGGCCTGGGGGTTCGTGGTCCCCCTTCAGGCGCTTCGCGCCAGTTTCGCCCGGGGGAAGCATTTCCTTTTCGGCCGATTATCATGTTGTGGCCTCGGTGGCGGCGTGAACCCCCGTGCGCGATCTAGTCATCGGCCGCAACAAAAAATCCTCTCCCCTGCGAATTCGCGCTTCCGCGCGAATTCGCAGGGCCCATCTGAAAGTTTCTGAAAGCTCTGTCCGGAGCATTGCTTCGATGCGAGTCGCCGATTACTGTCCGTCCACCTGATGAGCATCGACTATTGGTTGGATGACCTACACCGAGACGAACATGAATACCCGTATTCCCCGTGCATTTCGCAAAGTCTGGCTCGTGGCGCTTTATGCATCGCTGGCTCTGATCTTCACCGCCTGTGGTGCAGATGACCCGATGAATAACACGCCGCAGAACAACGATGAGAATAACGTCAACAACGTGGCTCCGGATGGTGGCGACACGAATAACGCCAACAACCAGAACAACGTGAATAACAGCGCCGATATGGGCTCGGATATGCAAGAGCCGTCGTGCATGGACGATTGCGCACCGGGCTCGCAAACCTGCGATGAATCAGGCGGGTACCGAGTCTGTGGGCAGTATGATGCCGATGAATGCTTCGAACTCTCGCCGCCGATTGCGTGTGCCGAAGGGTTCACCTGCGAGGTCGATCGATGTGTTCCGCCGTGTCGAGACGAGTGTCCGGTCGGAGGCGCCATCTGTCAGGATGACGATACCGTTCAGGTGTGCGGAAATTTCGACGCGGATCTCTGTCGAGAGCCCGGCGCACCGATCGATTGCGGCACCGGCGAGCGATGTGAGCAGGGTACCTGCGTCGACGAAAATGCCGCGTGCACCGACGAGTGCGCCATGGGTGATAATGTCTGCTTTGGCGATGCCGTGCGCACATGTGGTGATTTTGATAGCGATTCGTGCCTCGACCTTGGCGCACCGGTGGCCTGTGGCATGGGCGAAGTCTGCTCGGCAGGCGCATGCGTGCCTTTCTGTCAGGATGAGTGTTCGACCGACGGCGAAACGGCATGTTTTGGTGATGCTGTTCGCACCTGTGGTGATACCGATCAGGACGGCTGCCTCGAATGGAGCGCAGCGACGGCATGTCAGGCTGGCACCAGCTGCTCGTCGGGCGCTTGCGTCGAAACCTGCACCGACGAATGCTCGGCTGCCGGCGGAGCAGTCTGCTCACCCGACGGTAAGGGCGTTAGCTTCTGCGGCGAGTATGACTCGGATACCTGCCTCGATCGAAGCAGCGTCATCCCATGTCCGCAGGGCTTTGCCTGCGATAGCGGCGTTTGCGTCGCCACCTGCACCAACGAATGCCAGCCCGGCTCGGGTGCACAGTGCGGCATGGACGGCGTCAGCATCGAGACCTGCGGAGACTTCGACAGCGATCCCTGCTACGAGCTCGGTGGAAACGTGATGTGCCCGGGCGGAGCGACATGCTCGGCGGGAGCGTGCGATGTACCCTGTGTCGACGAGTGTACGACCGATGGCGCCAGCGAGTGCACGACGGCAGGCGACGGCACCCGTACCTGCGGTCAGTGGGATATCGATAGCTGCCTGGAATGGTCGAGCGTCACCAGCTGCGAAGCGTGGCAGACCTGCAGCGCCGGAAGCTGTGAGCTCGGCCCAACCCCCGCGACCATCCTCATCAATGAAATTCTGCCGGACAGCGTCGGCGGTGACACCAATCAGGACAACCTGCTCTTCGTCGAGCTCTGGGGGCCAGCG
>CAYFTY010000479.1:0-4284 GCA_964346045.1 uncultured Bradymonadales bacterium
GAGCGTTCCCGAAGTCGCAGAAGGAGCATCCAACCGGCTCAGCGAATCGATCGCTTTCAAGACCGTCTCGGATGTCGACCTCGAAAAGATGAACCTCGATGAGTTCGAGCGTTTCTATGCGTGGTTGGCAAAGACCTATCCCAGGACACACGCCAATCTGAAGCGAGTGCCGCTCGAGCCCTGCAGTGCGTATTATGTCTGGGAGGGACGCAGCGAAGACAATCCGGTCCTGCTGATGGCCCACACCGACGTGGTTCCCGTCGAATCTCATGAACTCGACCAATGGACGCATCCTCCATTCTCGGGCGCCCAGAGCGACGGATTTGTGTGGGGGCGGGGCACGCTCGACGTCAAGACGGGCGTCTTGGGCATCATGGAGGCCACAGAGACGCTGCTCGAAGCCGGTTTCGAGCCACGGCGGTCGATCTATCTGGCCTTAGGCTGCGATGAAGAGGTCGGCGGGAGCGAGGGGGCAGAACGCATGGCCGAAGTCTTCGCCGAACAGAACCTTCGCTTTGCATGGACCCTCGACGAAGGCCATGCGATCACCCGCGGAATCTTCCCGGGAATCGAGCAGCCGGTTGCGTTCGTTGGACTGGCCGAAAAAGGATTCGTGACGCTCGAGCTCGAGGCCAGAGGCCAGGGAGGTCACAGCTCGATGCCGCCACCGCACACGGCCGTCGGCGTGATGTCCGATGCCATCGTAGAGATTGAGAACCACCCCATGCCGGCGCGGGTCAACGACCCGGTGGCGGCGATGTTCGAGACCCTTGCGCCCGAGATGGGCTTTGGCAATCGACTGGTCTTTCGAAATCTCTGGCTTCTCGAGCCCATCGTGCTGAGAATTTTGACCGCCAAGAAGACCACGAACGCGACCGTGAGGACGACCACGGCGGCGACGGTATTTCGCGCCGGTCTGCAGGACAACATTCTGCCGCGCAAGGCGAGTGCGCAGGTCAATTTCCGAATCGCCCCTGGCGACTCGATCGACGAGGTCCGGCAACACGTGATCGATGCCGTGGACAACCCCGAGGTCGAGGTACGCGTCCCTGCCCGTGGGTTTAAGAGCAACCCATCACCGGTCGCCGACTCGGAAGCCGAGGGCTATGAAGTGATCGCGCGCTCGATTCGCAGTGCGTTTGGAACCGACTTTCTCGTCTCTCCCAGTCTGACCGTCGGAGGAACCGACAGTCGCCATATGGTCGAGGTTTCTGATCATGTTTATCGATTTCTTCCGATGATCCTCACCTCGGATGATACCTCGCGAATCCATGGTATCGACGAGCGCATCTCGATCGAAAATTATCGCAGCGCGGTACGATTCTACATGTATATCTTGCGGGCTGCCGGAACTTGACGCACCCTCAGAATGTTCCGGTCGAAATCGGGCTCCATCGGGAAATGAAAGAGCAACGCTTTGCGTTAACCCACTGGAATTCAATGGTGTTGCCATGCAGCTGCAGTGTACGTCTGCCACATGCATGGGGGAAGGAGTGCGCGTCGCAAGTACCCGCGAGCCCGACACTCGAAAAGCCATCCGGGGTTTGCTCGACGCACTCGATGCCAGTGAATCGGCTCTCGTCCTCGTCTTCTATGCGATCCGCTACGACTCTGAGGTTGTTGCCCGCGAGCTCCACGACGTCATGGGGAATCGAGGGATAGCCGGAACCACCGTCGGAGAGATCACCTGCGAGGGGTTTACCGAAGACGGGATGACTGCGATCTCGTTCTCTCGAGCCGTCGCTACGGCAGCCGTAAATGTGGTGACGTCGCTCGCAGACGTCTCACTGGTCGCACTCTCGAGCATTCCAGGTGACCTGGCGAAGCAGATGGGCCGCAGCGTCGATGAGCTCGATCCCGAGCGACATGTCTGGATGATGCTGCAGGACGGATTGAGCGGGCGCGAAGAGCTCGTGACACCCTTTCTCGCGAGGCACCGCCTGAATGCCCCGCTGGTCGGAGGCTCTCTCGCAGGAGGGCGGGACTTTGGCCCGGTCGAACTCATCCATGATGGTAAGATTTATCGAGACGCGGCCGCGATGATTCTCCTCGAGTACCGGCGGCCCTTTTCACTGATCCATCACACGCATCACGAGTTTACGGACCACTGGTTCGAGGTGACTCGCGTCGCATCTGGCGGGCGTGTCATCGAGGAATTGAACGGTCGCCCGGCCCGGGATGTCTATGCTGAGGCGCTGGGTCTCGCGCCCGATGAGGTCGAAACAGGCGTAACGGGTCAGCACCCACTCGGGGTACGCTTTCGCGGTAAGCCGTTTCCCTGCTCGATTATAACTCCGGTCGAGAACGGCTTCTTGATGGCCTACTCGCTGCAGCGTGGTGAGCAAGTCGCTCTTCTCGAGCCCGTCGATATGGTCGAGAAGACGCGTGATGCGATACGGCACGGGATCGAAGGGATCGAAGACGAGGGCGGAGAGCCTCAGGCCATTCTGCTATTTCACTGTTTTGGGCGTTTTCTCGAAAGTGAAGAGCTCGGCGTGAAAGCCGAGCTCTTCGAAGCGCTGCATCAGGCTCCACTCTGCGGATTGAACACGCTTGGTGAGCAGTATTTATCGATGCACATGAATCACTCGATGACCGGAATCATCTTCGGGTGATACCTGCGCGGGAAGTCAACGACGACGCATCCGCCAGCCCATCAAGCCGAGAAGCGCCACGAGAAGAGCTGCAGGCGTTTGAGTGTCGGCTTGTGTCACCGCACATCCGCCATCGTCTGAGCTGCCGCCATCCCCATCGTCACCACCGTCTCCGCCATTGGTGCCGTTGGTTCCGCCATTGGTGCCGTTGTTGGTACCGTTATTCTCGTTGTTGGCGTTGTTCTGATTGTTGCTGTTATTTCCGTTGTTGCCGGGATCAACGATGATCGGACATCCGTCGTCGACTTCGCCATTGCAGTCGTTGTCGATGCCATCCTGGCAGGTGTCCTCAGCTTCGGGACGAACCTCCCCCTCGCAGAGACCGGTCCAGCGTCCACTTTCGCAAGCTTCGGTACCGATTCCGCAGATGCCTTTGTCCTGCGTGCCGTCGCGACCGGTGTAGCAGGGGCGCGTGTCTCCGTCGTTGCATTCGTCGGCGGCCGGAAGGCATGACGACGCAGGAACCTCAGGCGCCCACTGCGGGCAGCCGGGGTCGTTGTATACGATATTACCGTCTACACCGACGCGAACGCCAAGCGAGCCGAGGCTCGGGTAGCGCTGCACGAATCCATCTCCGTCGATGAACGAGAAGAAGTAGCGATTGCAGCCCTCTGAAAGCGCCTGCTGTGCGATGTAGGTGCTACCCGCGTAGATTTCACCGGGCTCGAGTTCGCCGCCGTTTCCGGTGCCCATATCAGCTCCCGCGTCGGCACCGCCGGCATCTGGCATCGGCTGGGTGTCTCCACCGGGCTGATTATCCTCGTCGATCAACTTCTGAAGAGCGACGCACGAGCCATTCACCACGGCTTCGGCGCTCTCGGGGGGACCCGCGGGTTCGTAGTAATGGACCGCAAATTCCACCTGCCCGTCGGGCGTTACGCCGAACTGACCGTTTGGATTGTCCATCGTCGCCGTGAAACCGAGCTGATATGCGATACCGTCGGTGAGCGAGGGCGTAGGTTCGGTCGTCGTGCCCGGATTGAAGGACCAGTAGAATGCGCGCGGAAAGCTCTCTGGATCACAGACCTCGGGATCGAGAGGCTCGTTGAGCGTGCAGGGGGGAGCAGGCTCACCGACGTCCGGCCCCTGGCAGAGTCCGAGGCAATCCGGATTGGTCGAAGTATCACAGCTCGTCTCTCCCGTGTCGGGGTCGGTGCACGTTCCCTCGTCGCAGGGTTCGGTCTGCTCGATGCATTGTTCGGGGACGACAGGAGCGTTGACCTGCGAGACGCCGAATGCATTACCGGTGGGGTTCAACAGAAGATTGAGCGCGTTTTGAACGACCCAGGCCGCGCCGATCTCGCCGGGTACCGGATCAGGACTGTCGATTTCACCGTTCCAGTAGACCTCCTGCGTGATCTCACCTGGACCTCGATTCAAAAGCGCCCATCGATCTTGCTGTTCGGTCGAGAAATCTTCGTCACCGCAATCTACGATGGGGCCTACACATTGAGCGACACCATTTTCGATACCGACCTGGCAGCACGAATTCCATGCAGCCGGCTCTTGCATCGGGTCCTGAGGGCAGAAGCACTGGTATTGAATCGCGTGATCACCTTGCCAGCGGCCTGCTTCCGAGAAGAACTGCTGATATCGCATCGGCGGATTGGGCGGGATGAGATTGCCGTCC
>CAYFTY010000480.1:0-4283 GCA_964346045.1 uncultured Bradymonadales bacterium
GAGCTCGCCATCGAGATCGCAAATTTCGCTCAAGCGCAGCCGGTGCGATTCGAATTCGGTCGGCCAGTCGGGGACGAGCGCTTGGAGAACGTCTTCGGCCTCGCCGCCACTCACTCGTACGATACCGACGCCACCCGCGCCGGCAGGAGTCGCGATCGCTGCAATCGTGTCAGAAGGAGAACTCATGCCGCAGACTATAACACGCGAGGGGCCGTTCCTCAGAGCCCGCCACCAGGAAGGGTCGTCGCCGGCGTTGCTCCAGTCTCATGGGAGTATTGTCTCAGCGGTGCAGAAGACTGCGAGCGAAGATGGACGGTGACGAAGGAACCGAACGTTGCAGCGCTCGGGCCGGGCGGCGAGTCGAATGGGACGCCAGACGAAGGCTCTCGAACCTCGACTTGCCCTGAGCAAGTCGGCTGGTAAGAGCCGCCTGAGGAGGCGTTCTTTCGACCGACGTAACGGCCCGACGTCATCGATGCCGATGGGGCACCGCGGTCCAGGTCGCCCGATCTTGACTCCGACCGATCGTTTCCGTCTACTGAACTTCTCTCGGAGTACGGACCTTCGCGAAGGAGTCTCCTCGCGCGGTCGATTCAGTGCCGGGGAACGGTGCCCATGCAAAAGCTCATATTGATTCTCGCTCTCGTCATCTTCAGCACCGACGCGGTCGCCCAGCCCACCGACGAAGAAATCGGCGAGCTGGCGACTTTCTTCACGCTCTTTCCCGAGCTTCGGACCTTGCCTCGCCCCGAGATCGTGGCATCCGGTACGCGTGTCACGTACAGCGCGGCTGGAGCTTCGCCGGGGAGCGCGGGAGGAGGGGTGATTCAATACGACATCGTCGCGACCGACCCGGCGCAGGTGATGGTCCACCAACACAGCTACGGGGATGTGGTGGGCGGTCTGCAACCTCTCTCGCAGGGCGTGGCTCAGGGAGTACCTGGGCTCGGTCCTTTCTGGATTCATCCCTCGGTGCTCGAGCGCGCAGAGAGCGTGGCGAGCCCGACTCTTTCGGTCACACGCGTCGACAAAGAAGTCGCAGGGGCCACGCGAACGATCGTGCGCTTTCAAACCCAGACCACCAACGGTCGGACAGTCTACGAGTTCAGCGCAGCCAGCGGATTGCTGACGTTCAGCAGTATCTCGAGCGGAGGAGGCGACGCTCAGCTCAACTTGATTTCGACGCGTGAGCTCGCGCGTCCGTGGCAGGCAAACGCGACACCCAACTGGGCGCAGGCGGGAAGCACGCTCGAATACAGTGGCACGATCACGACGACGATCGACGGAATTCCGGCACCAGCGCAGGCGATTTCGGCGACGCTCACCATCGACCGGTCTACGAATCGCTGGTCGACTTTTGACGGTGTGACCATGCAACAAAATCTCGGCCAGGGCATGACTCGCTCAGTCTCGGGCGTCGCGCAGCAAACGGGGGCTGTCTGGCTTCCGACCTCGGCTCGCGCTGCCACGTTGCCTGCCCAACCGCAGACTATAGACACCGACCCGGTGACTGGCGCGATCGTGACGATGAGCCAGTCAGACGGTCAGATCTTCGTCACGCAAACGCTCCCTGCGGGCGAGAATACCTGGATTTACGATGCGTCCCTGGGCGTCCTCGAGCAACAGATCACGCGCGTTCAGACGATCAACGGTTTTCAAGAGACGGTCCTCTCGCGAACCGGCGGTGCGGACCTCGCCGCGCTCGATGAGCAAGGGTCATTGCCCGAAGTCGCGGCTCCTGTCGGTGGCGGCGAGTCTGGCGGATCGAGCAAGAGTTCCTCGGACGGCTGCCAGAGCGTCCAGGGCCAGCCGCACGTGTTGATCTTGCTTGTGTTGGTTGGTCTTCTGCCATCCCGGCGAATAGCTCGAGCCCGTCGTCTGGCGGGCGTAGGCCGGGTGCTCTCCAGAGACTGGCATCGGCATACCGCCTGAAGTATCCTCGTTTCATGATACGAAACAACGCGCTCGTGATCGGCTTTGCCCTCTTGCTCTTTGGTTGCCAGACAAGCACCACTCAGATGACGAGTCCTCGCGCGCTCGAACCGCTTCACCCTGAGATCACGGTAAACCTGCAGGGTGGTGTGTCGGCCAGTGTGCTCGAAGATGCAGAAGCGCTCAGTGATTCGCTTGTCGATGAGGCGCAATCCGGTGAGCCACTCACCGAAGACGAGGCGCGAGAACTGCTCGACGCTGCGCTACGCCTCGCCCTTTTTCAGCCTTCGGTTGCGCCCGAAGCGATTGTCAGACTCGGCATTTCTGATGCTCCACTCGAGGGTATCGATGTCGGCGTCCGCTATAATGGAGCGCTCATCAAAGGTGATATCAAATGGCAACTCTGGGGCCCCGAGGATGGCCATCAGGCACTTGCTCTTTTTGCCGGGTATGCTCATCACGTTTCGGTCGCGAGCAGCCTCATCGAGTTCGCGTCGCTCTCGGACTTCTCGCGCAGCGACGTCGATGTGGGGCTCTCGTATGGCCTCGAATTCGGTGACTTCGGGGGCTTCTATATCGGGCCACGTTTTCTCTACTCGTGGACCGACGTCACCCCGAAACTCGCCGATGAGGTGCGAGAACAATTGCCCCCCGAGATTCGAGACCAGGATCCATCTCAGTACTTCGAAGACGAACAAATCATGTTCGTCGGCGGCACAACCGCGCTGATGTTGGGCTATTCGGCGATCTTCGTGGTGGTCGAAGCATCGGTCTTCAAGACGATCTTCGAGCCGACGGTGCTCGGCGAAAAGAAAGACCTCGGTGGAGTCTTCGTGGCTCCCAGTGTCGGTTTGATGACGACTTTCTGATGCTGCGTGACTAGTCCGGGCCTGCGCGATCGGCCATGCGGACCTCTCGAAAAGGATCGTTATCGCAGAGGGATGGGTCCGAATTGCAAATCGAGTTCAGGGCGCGAACATCGACTTCACGATCTGCGCCACGGCGATGCCGACGTAATTTCCCAGTGCATATCCGACCAGCCCGCAGGTGATTCCTGTGACGAGTGCAATGCGGTTATTCAGCCGTTTGGCGACCGGAACGACCAGCGGTGGGCCCATGACCGTGGCAGTCGACGTGATGATCGCCGTGTCGACGTCGATACGAAAGAGCATGCAGCCGATGTAGTGAAGCAAGATCGTGAGTGCGAGTGCGGTGGCTCCGTAGAGGAGGAAGAACGAGCCTGCGTCTGCCAGTTTGCTCAGATCGGTGAGTGCTCCGATCGCAACGCAAAACACGAGGATCAGGTAGTTTCCGACGGCATAGCTTTCGTCGATGTTGCGCACGTTATCGACAAATGAGAGAGCGATGCCGCCCGTTGTGATACCGAGAATGACCCAGGCGACATCGAGGCGCTCGAAGACCAGGAGTGAAACGCCTGCGCTCGCAACGACAATGCTGACGGCGAGCGCCGTAGCGGCGGCTCCCCGCATGATACGAGTGGGCGATTCACCCTCGCTCTCGCCTTCCTGCATGGCTTCGGAATCGTCGGGTTCTCGCAATACCAGCGCCAGCAACGGTCGGGCAAAGGTCAGTAGCGCAAAGAGGTAGATGCCGCCGATGAAGACATCTGCAGCATTGGTCTGAATCAGCGTTTCGTTCGGCACCGCAAGTGCGGTTCCCACGCTGATGAGGTTGGGAGAGCCGCCCGTCCAGGTGCCTGTGTACATCCCTGCAGCCATCCAGATTTGATCGTTGGTCCCGGCAAAGATGGCGGTGGTCGTAGCGATCGCGATCAGTACCGAAACAACGGCGATGCCAAACGCGATCAATACGTTACGCGAGCTCTTCAGCCAGCGCTTGAAATCGGTCTGGAAGAGAAGGAGCGGAATGGCCAGCGGTACGACCGCCTCGGTCACCGATTTCGTGACCCCGGTGTCGACTTCGTAGGGCGTATTTGCCAGCAGCAACCCCACCGCGTAGCAGGTGAGTACCGGGTCGAGCCACGAGAGGCCTCGTTGCTTGACCAGCCACGCCGCGACCAGCGGTGTGGCGGCGTAGAGCACGATTTCTAGGATGGGTAGATTCACGACCGTAGCCTACCCGGCACCGCCCCTGAGGTCGACTGCCGGCGCCCTATCGACCCTCCTGCCCCGACGTTCGGAATCCGAGTCCGATTCAGAAGCGGAACAAGCGGAAAAAGTGCATGCCCACGTCTGGCATCTGATCCAGAAGTCGACGCCCTGCTCCGAGTCCGTTCGGAATCCGAGTTCGTTCGGAATCCGAGTCCGATTCAGAAGCGGAACAAGCGGAAAAAGTGGAGGAAGTGATTGAAAAAGGTCGATGGCAGACCT
>CAYFTY010000481.1:0-4279 GCA_964346045.1 uncultured Bradymonadales bacterium
CATCCAAAGAGTGCGCGAGGAGACTCCATGAACGAAAACACCACCCAATTCGCCCTGGTCGATACCACGAAGCTCGAATGGACGCCGAGCCCTGCAGCAGGCGTCTGGCGCAAACGTTGCTATCTCGATGGTTCGAAAGAAAAGGGCGCGGTCACGTCGGTCGTTCGATACGACGAGGGCAGCGTTTTCCCAACCCACGAGCATCCCGAGGGCGAGGAGTTGTTCGTGCTCGAGGGCGTTTTTTCAGACGCGCACGGAGACCACCCGGCCGGAACCTTTGTGCTGAACCCACCGGGGAGCTCTCATGCCCCTCGATCGGAGGATGGCTGCAAGCTATTCGTACGGCTGCGTCAGTACGACGGCACAGAACGCGTTTGCATCGACACCCACGATGAGTCTCTATGGACGCCCCACATCATCTATGATGGCATCAACGTTCTCGAACTTCGAGTCGACGAAGACTGGAGCTACACGATGATGCGCCTGGCGGCTGGAGCCCGGGTGGAAGAGATCGATGTTCCGCATGGCAAAGAAATTTTCGTCGTCGATGGCCATCTTCAGGATGGTGATCATTCCCTCGCTGCAGGGACCTGGGTGCGCTATGCCCCGGGCTCCACACATTCGCTCCGGGCCTTCGAGGGCGCGACCCTTCTGGTTCGAAATAGGCTTCGTTCTCAAATCCAGGCGATTCCCGCCTGATGGACGGTCAATCGAGTGGAACGCTCAGCACTTCGGCACCGCCCTCTCGAACGATGACCGTATGTTCGAACTGCGCAGAGAGCGCGCCCTCCACCTCATAGAGCGTCCAACCGTCGGCGCCCTCTTCGACCCATCCCTTACCGGTGGTCATGAACGGTTCGATGGCGAGGACCTGACCTTCTTCAAATTTGCGGCGCTCGCGGCGCCTCGGCACCGGGTCTAGCTGACGGGGAGGCTCGTGCAGTGCGCGTCCAATCCCGTGCGAGCAGAGGTTTTCAATCACATTGAGGCGATTCCGCTTGGCCGTGGCCCCAAAAATACGCCCCAGGGTGTTGTATGAAGCCCCCGGCTTGATGGCTTCGATCGCTCGGTCCCGTGCTTCGCGCGCCGCCTCGATCAGCCTGAGCTGCACGGCACTTGGTTCACCGAGCACGAAGCTGGCTCCATTATCTGCCCAGAAGCCGTCCAGGCCGGCCGAGACGTCGATATTGACCATGTCGCCTTCGACCAACTTTTGCGGACCGGGAACCCCATGCGCGACCGCGCGATTCACGCTGATGCATGTGGCTCCAGGAAAATTGTAGGTCTCGATCGGCGCCGACACGGCGCCGAACTCGGTGAGCCACGTCGCGCCCAGATCGTCGAGCTCGCGCGTACTCATGCCTGGCTCGGCAGCATCGATCATTTGATGCAATACCGTCGCCACAATCTGGGCGATGCGGCGCATTGCCGCGAGCTCTTCTGGAGTCTCGACAGTCATGACCTACTCGATCGAGAGAAAAATCTCGGTTCGCCACTTCGAAGGGTCGGGCTCTTCACCCGGATCGGTCCAGTAATACTCCCAGATCGTCTCGCCAGCCGTCAGGTCGTTGGCTTCTACGTACTCGGCAAGCGCACGATAGGCCTGATTCAGATGCTCATACGAACCGATATGCTCGGTTCGAAGTACTTTTCCACCCGGCAGAAGACCCACTTTGACCCCCGCGCCGGCTTCGATTTTCTCTTTGAGTGGCAGCCCTGATTGCAATTCGATGGTCTCGCCCATCGAAAGATAATGCGTAAATGGTGGGCCGGCGGGCGTGATATCGTTATCTTCGAGGTACGACATCACCGATGGAAGAAGATCCCCCATCACTTTCGGAATTTCAGCGGCGGTACCCGACCCGATCTTGTAGGCGACGGGCTGGGCGGGAATATCTCGTTCTTCGATGGTATAACTCACGAGGACCTCAGAAGAAGGGGTTCACGAACGAATAACACCCGGAACCTAACAATTCGAGCGGCTGAACCCAAGTCCGAAGATCGACGAATTCACTCATGCAGACACGCCGCATCCATTCGATGATGATCGCGCTCGTGGCGATGCTCGTCGCGGGCTGTCCCGGTGCTCCCGAACAACCCGATCGAGAGCCGCTCACGACTGCGCTTCAGGTCATCGAGAAGAAACCTCGCAACGACGGACATATCCCCCTCAGCCGCCGCGCGCCAGCATTCGACGTGCAAAATGAGCTCCTGGGTAAGGTGCGCTACATGCGCACGGGCTTCTCGACGACCGAGGGTGATTTCTGTCAGCTTTTCATCTCGCTCGAAGATGGGTTTCTGGTCGCTGATAATGAAACCTGGAGCGGTCACGACTGCCCGTGGCCGCGTCACGGACGTCACCTTCCACTCGACCGCAAAGCCGTACGCGCCATCGGCGATGCCATCCACGATTCGGCATCTGCGCTCGAGGTCCATCAGCCGCCGAACACCCGCCAGGACCTACTCTCCGAGGCCACACTGACGACCGACACCGAAGAATACGACCTCGACGAAAGTATCCAAGAAGCGATGATTGCAGAGACCGATCGATTGCTCGCCATCTGGCTCAATCGTGATCTGGACCCACCGGCGCCCACGATCTGGACGGTGGCATCGATCGACGGTCATTATGTGCGCGCCAGCATCGAGCCCCAGGGAATCATGGTCATGACGATCACGACGTCTTCGGGAGCGCAGAATCGTCTATGGGTGCTCGATCGCGACGACATCCGAGAGATTCACGAGCTCATCCGGGAGCTACCCGCCGCAGATTGGGATGAAAGCGCTCCGAGCGATCGCAATGTCTACATGGTGGCACCCGATGGAGAAGAGCTGAGAAAGTACTGGCCGGAAAGCGCGCCCGCTCGCATCCACCGCCTTCTCGAGCTCACGGCCCTTCGAGAACACGAGACGAAGGACTGAGCGCTGGGAGCCATTTCTGGGTCCGCGATTCGATTCGTGGGATGCCCTACCCATGTCGAAGCTCCCTGATTCTCTCTCACCGCCTCCATGGCGCGACACGCCGATTCCGGACGTGGCACTCGTCGACCGTGAGATCGACGGACTCATCGAGACCTAAGACCTGAGCGCCATGCGATCCGGGGGCGACCCCTCGATCGTGCCCTCTGTGTTACGCGGTGGTGAACGAGCGTTGCGCGCGACCGTATGTGCGTTGCATCATGGGTAATATGAGCGAGACTCATCTACAGACCGAAAGACTGGTGCCCGAACAGATGATCGAGGGCAAGTACCGCATCGTGCGTCTAATCGCCGAAGGCGGCATGGGTAGTGTCTACCACGCAGTGCAAGAACCGCTCGGCCGAGACGTCGCGCTGAAAGTCCTCAAGCCTCAAGATGATACGCCCGAGAAACGGGAGCAGCGCTACGGTCGCTTCTTTCGAGAGGCGCGCCACACCAGTCGCCTGAATCACCCCAATACGGTCGTCATTTACGACTATGGCGAACTCAGCGGGCGCGAAGGCTTTTTCTTCGTCATGGAGTACCTCGAAGGCCGGTCGCTGCGTGAACTTCTGGTACAGAAGGGCTCGCTCCCCGTCGACCGGGCTCTTCACATTGCGATTCAGATCGCGAGCTCGCTCAGCGATGCGCACGAAGCGCAGGTCATCCACCGAGACCTCAAACCGCCCAACGTGATGCTCGTGCGCCGCGGCGATGACTCCGACTTCGTCAAGGTCGTTGATTTCGGACTGGTCAAAGAACTCGCACCCGATAGTGAGGATGATGAACTCACGGCCGAAAATGCCCTGATCGGCTCGCCGATGTATATGTCGCCCGAGCGATTTCTCTATCACGGGGCCGATTCGCCCGCGATGGACATCTACGCGCTCGGAGTCATGCTCTACGAGATGCTCGTGGGTCGGCCGCCTTTCATCCGGGCTTCGGATTCGACCGTCCACCACATCATGATGCAGCATATCCAGGACGAGCCGCCGCTGATGTCGAAGTTTCGTCCGGACCTGCGACTCCCCGACGGGCTCGAAGCACTGATCATGAAGTGCCTCGCCAAAGAACCCGAAGACCGATTCCCCTCGATGGAGTCCCTCTTACGGATGTTGCGCGCGTGCGCTGCAAGCACGGGCTCGGGTCTCCCGGCGCCAGACGCAGGGCGACTCAGCTCGATGGCAGCAGCACAGGGGACCTCGCAGGTCGAACGCCCCAGCGAACAGCTTTTTGGGCCCTCGAGCACCGAAGATGCCACCCGCCAGGAGGCGCCGCTCCAGCAGACTCAGCAACCTCGAGAGCATGCTCGAACCCAGAC
>CAYFTY010000482.1:0-4276 GCA_964346045.1 uncultured Bradymonadales bacterium
AGCTCGTCATCGATCTTCACGATCTCTTCGTCGTACCTCGCGATACGCTCGGCGAGTGATTCAGCAAGTTCGAGGCCTCGTTGTGCACGGTCGCTGGCGTCGTAATCATCCTCGGCGCGACCCGGCAAAAACTCGAGTCCATCGAGTTTGCTTTTGCGGGCACTTAGCATCCGATGTCGTGATTCGACGCGTCGAATCTCGCGTTCGATCTCTTGTAATTCCACGACGGTGTCGCCAAAGCCTCCGATTTCGCTGGGGTAATGAAGCTCGCTTCGCAGACTTACGAGCTCGCGCTCTACGTCCCCCAGATCGACGCGAAAGCTACCCGGCTCGGCTGCCTGTGGAATGTCCGGAATCCTAAGCTCGAATGCGCCTGCAGGAACCGGCCCGACCTCTACGTCGCGCGTCACCTCGGCGCCGCGCGCGTAGACGGTGACCCGGGCCGCGCGACTCTCGGCATCGACCCTGGCCATCTCGTCGCCGGCCGTGTTTTGCAGCGAGCGCGCCGCATTGTCTCGAATGGGTTCTTCCACGTTCTCTCCCTCTCTTGTGTCAGGCGTCGACGGTGCCATCACGCTATGCTGGCTCAACTCGAGCGTGATCACGAAATCGCGTGCCTGCCCTCATCTCCAGAATGGCATGGTGCTTGGTCACACTGGGCGCGTGCAACACGATCTCGTCGCCCGGAATGCGACCGATGTGAATCGGAGTGGACTGGAATTCGAAGACGGTCTCTTCGCCACCTTTTTCGCTGACTCTGACGACGATCGCCATGCCCCACCTTTTGTTGACGTGGATCGGTTGTCGCCCGTCTCAGCGGTTGGGTCAAGGGCTGGCAAATTTTCGAATCGCGACAGCTACGGCGTCGCGCACGAGGTCGACACGGATCACGGGGATGGTGCGCCACAAGTCGAGCAGGTGCGGCAGCCCGCCCTCGGCGTAGGCGAGTCGGTCCAGGGCCAGCAATGCGTCCGTGCCTTCTTGTCGGGCGAGCGCGGTCAACTTCTCGAGCTCGGGCGTCGAGCCTTCAGAGAGGGTCTGTAGATCGCCAAGCCAGCCCTCATTCAAGACGACTTCGCGACCGGCCGTGGTTGCCGCATGGCGCGCCGCAGCCTGCACGACCTTTGGAAATCGATTCACGGCCCAGCGCTCGGCGATGGGGATCAACGAGTCGACGGACTCAGGTTCTTCGCGCGCCCAATACGAGAGGTCGGTGAACATGCGAACGGCCGCGACGACCTGATCTTCCTGAAATGAACTATCCTCGATGTCTTCGAAGACGGCCGCTGCCGCTTCGACGGTATCGGCATCGATGGCTCCACCCGAGAGCGGAAGCCCCGGGATGCCCGGAGACCCGTCGCGTAGCGAGAGATACTCGTGAGCAAATGCCTCGGCCAGCATGCGCTGCAGATCCTCGTCGTCGGCGAGGGCAAGGGCCAGCGCAAATTCGGGGCGATTGGTGAGCGCCTCCCATTCGACCACCGGGTTGGTCAGAAGCTCGATGCAGGTCTCTTCGAGCTCGTCGCGCTCGAGGTAGAAACTGGCGCTCGCCGCAGCGGCTGCAAAAAAGGCAGCAAATTCAAACGCCTGCGAATGGTCCGCAGCATCGACAAGCGCCAGGGTGTCGAGCCATCCGTTTGGCCCACAGGTCTGCACCCAGTCGGCCATCGAGGTGCGGCTTCGAATCCATTCGGCGTCGAATTCCCCTTTGAGTAGCGCCCGTGCGTAGGTCGAAGGCGCCATGGCAGCCGCCGATTCGTCGATCGTCTGGCGCGCGCGGTCGGCATCCCGCGACTCGTCTCCCTGCAGCGACTCCCGTGCCTCGGCGGCATACGCGATGCCTTCTTCGACGCCAATGATGCCCCATACCCGCAGCGCTTCGACCGTCGCGTCCACCTCTTCTGAAGCGTCGAGCCAATCGGCGGCTGCTTCGGTATCGACCTCGGTGAGCATCCAAAAGGCAGCTGTATGCCATTCGCCACCGAGCGCGTCTTCGATCGCGGGGTGACTCCAGGGAATTCCGAGCCGCACGAGCTGATCGATGACCTCGAAGTCCCCCTCTTCGAGCCTCCGATCGACGGCGATTCCGATCTCTTCGCGCTCGACGATCAGGGTCAAAAAGGCCTCGAACTCAGTGACTTTTTCGCGGGTCGTGAGCGCCCGATACCAGTGGTTGGCAAGGTCGGGATCGTATGCCATCGCAAGCGCGGCCGCTCCGACGTCGCTCGTGTCGGAGAGGTCGAGCTCAGCGGATACCGGAATCTGGTGGACGGCAAATTGAATCAGGGTTTCGTCGGCGTTCATGACAACCTCCATGGGATGGTAGCTAGTTAGAGGCTGTTCTTCGCAAAGTCTAGTGAGCCGCGACGCGAGACTGCTCTTCATAATCTTGTCGCGCGCAAGTACACTCCGTGCAGGTGGACGCGTTATGAATCTGCAACACTTCGGTCGAACGATGGGGACGGATGATATCGACGCCATCCCCGTCGAAGAGACCGTCACCAGTCACGTCGAAGACCTTGTGCTTCACCTCGATCGCTTGCCGGCGATTCCGCTCGATGATTCGTTGCGGCGCCAGTTCGGGCTTGAGGGGGTGTTGGGCAAGGGCGGTATGGGGGTCGTGCACGCGGCCGACCAGATCGCGCTGAGCCGAGAGGTTGCCATCAAACGCCCGAACGCCTCATCGGGTCGAGCCGCATCTCAACTGCTGCGCGAAGCCCGGGTCATGGGCTATCTCGAACACCCTTCTATTCCTCCGGTGCACCTGATTGCGCGTGATGAAAACGATCGTCCGTACGTCGTCATGAAGCGCATCGAAGGGACGACGATGTTCGACAAGATCCACGCCAGTGGGACTCTGATCGAGCGGACGAGGCTCTTCGAAGCGCTGATCTCCATCGCCAACGCCATCGATTTTGCCCATACACGCGGCGTTCTTCACCTCGACCTAAAGCCGTCGAATATCATGATCGGTCGATTTGGCGAGGTCTATGTACTCGACTGGGGCTGCGCGATTGCGTTTCGTGACGGGCTTCCCGAAAGCATTCCGCGCTACGAGCCCTCGGAGACCTTTCAGGGTACCCCGCGCTATGTGGCGCCCGAGATGTTCACTGACGAGGTACCGCTCTCGCCGCAGACTGATATCTATCTACTCGGCGGAATTCTCTATGCAATTCTCACCGGGGATGGGCCGAATAAAGGCGCGACGACGACCGCGGTTTTGAAGTTTGCTCACGCGGGGCGTCAGCGACTCTATCCTGAATCGACGCCTGCTGCGCTCATCGAGATTACTGAGAAAGCGCTCGCCCGCCAGGCTGCGGATCGATTCGAAAGCGCAGGTGCGTTTCGAGCAGCTCTCGAAGATTACCTGCAGCAGCGCGGCGCGCGACAGATCGAGAGCCTCGCCTGGACTCGACTCGAAGAACTCGAGCTTTTCATCGAGCGCGAACACTCCGAAGACGACGTCGTCTCGACCTTCAATATCGCCCGGTCGGCCTTTCAGGAGTCTCTGCAGATCTGGCCCAACAACGCCGACGCCCGACGCGGTCTGCAGCAAACGCTCGAGTCATTCATTCGCTACGAACTGCGAAACGCCCGACCCGAGAGCGCTCTGCGGCTCGTGGCAGAACTGCCCGAGGCGCGTCCGGTACTCGAAGAACGCTGCAAGGCAGCAGTCGCTAAACGCGAAAAGGAATTCAAAGGTCTCAAGGAAGATATCGACCGGCTATCGCGCGAAGTCGATCCACGCGTCGCCGGGCGCAGCAAGGCTTTGCTCTGGGCGATCATCGGCCTGGCCATCGCTGTTCCGCAGCTCGTCCCGCCTGCACTGGGCAAGATTCCCGGGCCCTGGGAGGTCACGCTCGCGCAGGGGTTTTTCGCCGTGATTCTTGCGGGCGTCGTCTTCTATTTCAGAGATCGTCTGCTCACGACGATGAACAACCGCGTACTGGTCGGCGTGGTGTTGGCGATGGTCGCATATTCTCTGATTCCGCGAGCGGGCGCAGCCCTCGAACTGGGGAGCCTCGGATACGCGTTCGGTCTGGATCTCTCGCTGGTGGTCGTGTTCGGCGTCTTCCTCGTGGCGATCGTCGACCGGCTGCTCGTCGCAGGCATTCCAGGCTATTTGATCGGTGCGATCGCCTGCTTTGTGCGCCCCGACGATGCGTATTTGATCTTTCCGCTCACTCACCTCATCAACATGTCGATTCTATCGTTTGTCTACTGGTGGGCGGATCGATAGCGCAGTCTTCGGTACCCGGTCCGCTCGGGGTGCGGG
>CAYFTY010000483.1:0-4274 GCA_964346045.1 uncultured Bradymonadales bacterium
GGCGGGCGCCATTGCATTCATCGCCGTCATCAAGACGCCTGATCATAAGCAACCACTGCCGCCGCCATTTACGGTCGAATACGAAGCAGTGCTCGATGAGGCCACGGTCGCACTCGAGCGCGATCGTCTGGAATCGATCAAAGACACGCTCGAAGACGTAGATGATCCCGAGGCGAAAGAACTCGTCGACGATATCGATGCGCTGCTCGAGAAGGTCGAGAATCGAGAAATTTCCGAGAAAGAGTTCCTCGCAGAGCTCGAGCGTATCGAAAAAGACTTCTTCGAGAAGCAGGGCCGTGACGAACATAAAGACCTCGCCGACAAGCTGGCCGAGGCTGCCCAGGAGCTCGAGAAAAAAGCCAAGAAAGACCTCGAGAAGTCTCCCGAAGAGGCCAAAAAGCTCGTCAAAGCACTCAAGGAGAAAAATTTCGACGAGGCCGCTCGGGCGATGGAGGAGCTAGCGGCCAAGCTCGATAAAGATGAAATGAGCCCAAAAGATCTCGAGTCTCTCGCGCGGCTCATGGAAAAGTTCTCAGACCTCATCGATCCCAACGATCCCGATCTGCAGAAGTTGATCGAGGAGAATCGGGAGCTCGTCGAAAAACTGCAGGATATGTTCGACAAGGGGAAGATGAATGAGGGTGAGAAACGACGGCTGAGCGAGGAGAAGAAGCGTCAGAAACGATTGCAGCAAAAAAAGAAGGCTCACGATCAGCGCCGTTCTTCACGGCAGTTGAAGCAGCTCAAGCGAAAGAGCAAAGAAATGGCCGAGAAGGCCAAACAGGCAGCGAAGCAAAAAAAGAAGGGTCAGAAAGGACAAGAGAAGGACCCCAACGAGCCCGATTTCAAGAATGAAATGAATCGGCAAGCCGAGCAGATGAAACGAGCACTCGAGCAGGAGGCTCAAGAGGGAAAGAAATCCAAAGCTCGTGAAATGGCTCGCAAACAGCTCGAAGAAATGCGCGAAGCGATGCGTCGCCAATCTCGGGACTCTCGCCAATCCGAGTCCGAGAGCGGTCAGAAGGGCGAGCAGATGAAGGAATTCCTCGAGCGGGCCAAGGGTCAAGAGGGCGCTGAAGAGAAAGAGCAGGCCTCGAAAGGTGCCAAAGACCAGCAAGGCAAAGAAGCCAAGCCCTTCGACAAAGACAAGCAAGGGGAGTCGGAATACGATGGTCCTTTGAGCAAGCCCAAGAATGCCAGAGACGGTGGCGGAGGTGATGCCCAGGAGGCAGATTTCGCCGGAAAAGGCGAGGGCGACAAAGAGCTGGGTGAAAACACCGAGCTCGACGGCAAGCGACGCGACGAGAAGGTTGATGGGAAAGACAGCGGCGAAGGAAAAACGCGCGCTGAGATCATCAAGACCGCGAGCGAAGAAGGCTTTGCGACGACCGAATACAAAGACGTCTACGTCGACTATGAATCAGTCGTCGAAGAGGTCATGGAGAAAGAAAAGATTCCCGCTGGTTATCGCTATTACATCAAGCGATACTTCCAGCTCATCAAGCCTCAAGAAGATTGAGTACCCGACGCATTCGGAGACATCGATGACGGAAGAGGAAGCAAAGGATACGGGTGCCCGTGTCGAAGAAGAGGTCGCGCGCTTCAGAGAAGACTGCGCGCGAGTGGTCGACGAGGTCGGAAAGATGATCGTCGGTCATCGCGACATCATCGAAGGGGTGATCATCTCGATGATATCCGGAGGAAACGTTCTCCTCGAGGGAGTTCCGGGGCTGGGCAAGACGATGCTCGTGCGAACGCTCTCGCAGACGCTCGGGCTGAAATTTTCGCGCCTTCAGTTCACGCCAGACCTGATGCCCTCGGATATTCTGGGAACCACGGTCCTCGCAGAAGCCGAAGACGGCTCGAAGCACTTCAGATTCGAGCGTGGACCGATCTTTGCGAATATTGTGCTCGCCGACGAGATCAATCGTGCGACGCCCAAAACGCAGTCGGCGATGCTCGAGGCGATGCAAGAGAAGAGCGTCACCATCGGCAAAGAGACGATGAAGCTCGAAGAGCCTTTCTTTGTGCTGGCGACGCAGAATCCGCTCGAAATGGAGGGCACGTATCCGCTGCCCGAAGCACAGCTCGACCGGTTCCTCTTCAAGCTCGTGGTGCAATTCCCGACGCTCGATGAGCTACATACGATCATGGACCGCACCACACAGCGTGAGGCGCCGGAGATCGATGAGGTGATCGACCAGGACCGCCTTCTGCAAATGAAGATGTTCGCGCGTGACGTTCCAGTCGCTCGCCACGTGCAGGATTATGCGCTCCGCATCCTCAAAGGGACCCACCCCGATAGTGAGAACGCGCTCGATATCACCAAACGGTTCGTTCGCTTTGGGTCGTCGCCGCGCGGCGCGCAGGCCATCCTTGTGGCCGCTAAAGTGCGGGCCATGATGGAAGGGCGATTCAACGTCTCGACCGAAGATATCCGCAAATCGGCGGTTCCGGCTCTGAGGCATCGAATGATCCTGAACTTCGAGGGTGAAGCCGAAGGAGTCGATACCGACGACATCCTCGCCGAGATCATCAAAAAGACTCCCGAAGGTTCGGAATAGGTCGAATGGCCTCATCCAAAGAACAATTCGACGAAGCTTTTCTGAAAAAGCTCGAGTACCTCTACATCGTCTCTAAGAAGATTGTGAGCGGTGCTCTACGAGCTCAGCGGAAGACGCGTATCGTGGGAAGCGGCCTCGAGTTTGCCGATTACCGCAATTACTCGCCTGGCGACGATCTGCGAAATATCGACTGGAAGGTCTTTGCACGCACCGAAAAGCTCTTTCTGAAGCTCTTCGAAGAGGAAGAAGATCTCTATATCTACTTCCTCCTCGACACCAGCAAATCGATGCAGCTCGGAGAACCGAATAAGTGGAGCTATGGACGTCGCCTGACTGCCGCGCTCTCGTATATCGGGCTGAGTAATCTGGACCGCGTGAGCATCATCCCATTTTCCAGTGAGCTCGATGGTCGTCTTCCGCCGGCACGAGGCAAGGCCCAGATCTTCAAGATTTTCGAATTTCTGAACGGCATCGAGCCTGGCGAGACTACGAGTCTCGGTGAGGCGTTTCGCACCTTCGTGACGCAGAATAAACGACGGGGCATGGCGGTCGTGATCAGTGATTTCTACGACCCCACCGGATTTGAAGAGGGATTGAACTACCTGCGTTATCACAAATTCGAGCCACTCGTTTTGCACATTTTTGACGAGCGAGAGCTCGATCCTGCATTTCGTGGCGACCTGCAGCTCGTGGACTGTGAGACAGGAGAGGTCGCAGACATCACCGTGACTTCGGCGATGAAGCGTGAATACGTGAAGGCATTCGAGGCCTGGAGCGAAGAACTCGAGGAATACTGCGTCAAGCGGGACATTCTCTACTTCCGAGCTCCGATACAGATTCCATTCGACGAGCTGGTTTTGCGGATTTTCCGCGCCGGCGGTTTTCTCAAGTAGGGCGCGGACGTGCAGTTTTCGGGCATCTTCAGCATGACGATGGTGTGGACGTTGGCGGGGCTCGCCGCGGCGTTCATCACGGTGCTCTACGTCTTGAAGCTACGAAAGCGGCGCATCCAGGTGCCATTTTCGCCTCTCTGGCGGCAGGTGCTGGCCGACAAACGGCAGACCTCGGATTTCTGGAAGCGCTTCAAACGTCTGCTTTCGTGGCTTCTGCATCTGCTGATGGCAGCGCTGCTCATCTTCGCGCTCACGGATCCGCACTTTGAAACCGAAGTCACCCAGGGACGTCATATCGTGATTCTGGTCGATAGTTCGGCGAGCATGGGCTCGACCGACGTGAGCGGCGGTGTGAATCGTCTGGATATCGCCAAGCAGCGTGCTCGCAAGATACTCGAGACGATGAGCCCCGAAGATCGCGTGATGCTGGTCACCTTCAACGATCAGCTCCAGCCCTTGAGTCCGTTTGTCCAGGAGGCTTCGGTCCTCGAACAGCCACTGCGCTCGATCGAGGTCGTCGCGACGGGTACGCGCTTTGAAGAGGCCTTGACCTTTGCCGCAGACAGCCTGCGGTCGAAGTCCGACGGGGAGCTCGTTATGCTCAGTGACGGGGCGGGTTTCGACGCCACGCGTCTCGAGCAGATCGAGTTTGCGGACACCACGCGCGTGCGTCATCTGAAGGTCGGAGAGGCCGAGGGTAACCTGGCGGTTACCGCCTTCAATGTGCGTCGCTACCTCGCCAATAAATTGGATTTCGAACTCTTCGTCGGAGTACGAAGCTATTTCGATCGTCCGGTCGATGCAGAGATTGAAATCT
>CAYFTY010000484.1:0-4262 GCA_964346045.1 uncultured Bradymonadales bacterium
GGTCAGCTTGCGAGGGTCGTCGTGCCCGACCCAGAAATAGTTACGGGGAAAGCCCACTTCGTCGAGATAGTCACCGTGTGCGTCCGAGTTGCCGGTCGCTGTATACGGGCGATAGCTGCCGTCGGGGCGATTTCGGTTGAGAATGTTGTACCAGTCGTCGAGGCCGCCTGCGAAAATGATGTCGTCTTCATCACAGAGTACGGCGTTCTGCTCGGGAATGCGTTCAAAGACCCATTCACCGAGCCGTTCTTGAATCTGCTCGTCGCTGAGCATGTCACGTTCGGCGTTCGAGAGGTCGGGGAAGAGCTCGCGCACGAAAGACGGGCTGAACTCGCCTTCGTCAGTGCGAGCGTCGGCAGTCAGAGCCTCGGTCAATGCCTCGAGAGTTCGGGGCGGAATCGCTTCTTCGTCTCCTTCAGCCGCGTTTTTGTCGAAGGGCATTCGGAAGTGGCGCAGCTCTTCGAGATGCTTGCCGTTGAAGACCTCGATGGCGTCGAAATCCCAGGAGAAGGTCGATTTATATTCGATGGCTTCCCCGTTTTCGTCCTCGACGGTTTCGATGAAGGCCGGTCCAGTGGGGCTCGTAAGCGTGGCCGTGATCTGTCCGAGACCCCGGTCGGCCTCGTTGAGCGCAAGTTCGGCGCTGGCATCGAACGGATCGACGTTATGCTGGTAGAAGTATCCGAGGATAGGCGTTCGCGGATGGTTTACCTGAATGATGTTTCCGCTCTCGGGGGCCATGGCACGCAGGGCGTCGAAGATTTGCTGCGGCGGGATTTCCTGCCATTTGATCGAGCCGCGGCTCATCGAGTCGAGATCCCGCTTGACCGGGAAGGCATTGAAATGCCCGGCCTCGAAGGTCGTGAGCTCGACCCCGATCACCGAATTTACCCAATCCTGCAGGTTGTTATTCAGGATGAACGGGCGATAGTCGGTCACGTAGTTGTGGTCGGTCGCGACGGCAACTTCCAGACCCTCTCCCGCAGCGGTGTGGACGCGACTATTATTATCGAGCCCGCTATCGATGGAGCCGCGAGCGTGCAGGTGAAAATCGCCCGAGAGATAGCCGTTCGTGTCGACGACGCGTTCGATGCGCGCGTTGGCCGTCGCGATCTGTCCGGGCTTGACCGAGATTTCCTTCTCCCAGACGTCGTACTCGGTGCCTCGTGAGACCACCAACGTGTAATCACCCGGGCGAATCGAGAGTGAGATTCTTCCACGGTGGTCGCCAAATTTGGTCGCTTCGACATATCGACGTGTCATGGGGTCTTCGGGCTGGTCCTCGATGAGGTCGGTCGCGCGCCATGCTTCACCTGCTACGAGATCAAAGAGAAACTCCTGAGTCGTCTCGTCGGGACGATAATCGTGCACACCGACGACGCTGAGTTTGGCCGGTACCGGCCGCCCCTCAGCATTGGTAACGACCAATTCGACCCGACCGTTGCTCGGGGCTCGCGCCGTGAGAAATCCGAGGTTTTCGTTGACCTCGATCGGCGTGAGGTCGCCCAGGGGATGGCCTTCTGCTTGCACCCGATAGCAATAGGTTCCGGGCTCGAGTTCGAGTTTGAAATAGCCCGACGCGCTGGTGTGCACCTGGCTGTAGATGAAGGGGTTCTCACACGAATCTCCGTCGACCTGATAGAAGAGCACATTTCCGAGAGGGCCGACCGGATCATTGCTGATGTCGTCGACCACACGCCCAAGAACGAGTTGTGCCTTCGCGCCGCGGATCCGCCGGACTTCCTCTTGAATCGAAGCGACATCCCCGTCGCCGATGATGAAGTAGTTCGTGAAGGTGTACGCGCTCGGAAGCTCTGCGGCGGCTTCCGTGCACGCCGAAAAGCTCGCTTCGCAGGCAGTGACGTCATCGGGATTCGAGAAGGCTTCGGCACAGGCCTGAGCCGGGTCGCTCCGCAGCTCTCCCGAATCGTCGAGGCAGAAACTCGGTGCGAGTTCGGTCGGCGACTGGCTGCTGAAGACGCCGCCGAATCCGCTCGCGTAGAACAGGAAGAGCAGATCGTCGGGCTCGGCTTCTCCGCCATAGAGTCCGCTCTGGTCACGCTGGTAGACGAAGTTATTTTCGGGATCCGAAATGGTGGCGAATCCGTAATTGACGCCGAGGTCGGTCGTCGATGCGACGACATCGGTGAGAAGGCCCGGAAAGCCCGGAAGCGGAACGTTCGTCTCGTAGGCCCGCTCGAGTCCAAATCGCAGATCATAGCCGACGCCGGGGAGGAAGATCTCACTGAGATTTCCGAATCCGAGGACGTGACCGGTGGGAATCCGGAAATCTGAGAGGTCGAGCCCCAGGAATTGCTGCAGAAGAGAAAGAATGCTCTGGCTGGGGAATTCGAGCGTGCTGGTGCTGATATTTCGCATCGTGCTTTCGATGCGCACGTGTCGAGCGCCCGGCTCGAGAATGTAGCGGGTCGAGAATTCCATCAGGGGCTGGCCGTCTGAGTTCGCAGGTAGGCCGTCGATGATGTCGTCGAAATCCGCCTCGTAGCTATTCACCATGAGTTGATTGAGATAGCGCAACATCGTGACGAATTCGCCCCCGCGGCCGCTGACTTCGATGATCGCTGCCTCGCCATTCGACCCGTCGTTGACGATTTCGATATCCTGCGGATCGACCATCTCGAGGAAAAAGACGGGGAAGAGCTCTCCGAAATTATCCTGCCCCGTGCCGCCGAGGCCGTTGCCGCGTTCGTCGAATCGCCTCAGATCGGCATCGATGAGCGAGCCCCCGAAGACACCCGAGCCTCGGTTGTACGTGAGGTCCTGAATGATGACACGGATCTGATCGTTTTCGAGCTTGTAATCACCAACCTCGCCGAGAGCCGTCGGGCCTCCGATGAGTTCGGTGCGGCTGTCGATTCGATAGGCGCTGGATTTCGCGTCAGGCTCGTCTTTTCCGCATGAGCCGGCGAATAGAGCGAAGCTCAACATCGCTGCGAGCGAGAGGTAACGACCAATGGTTTTGAAGCGATTCATGTTCTTCTCGTCCAGAAACCTCACCAGGAGGCTTCGAGCAGTACGTCAAATCGGTTGTTGTCGAGCTGGCGCGGTTCTTCCTCGCCAGTGATGGTGTAATTTACCATCAGACTAATCGGGTATCGAGGAACGTAGTTTAGGCCCACGGTGTGGTAGGTAAGCGCGTCGTTCTCGAATTCTCCGGGCTCGTAGAAGGCAAATCGATACGCCGGTTGGAATCCGAGGAAGGGCTCTTTGTAGGCGACCTGTGCCTGATACGCTGTAGAGGTGAAACCGGGTTGCACGGCGAGGCCGTCGAACGTGTATTCGACCTGCTTGAAGCTCCCGATCAGGGTGAGGCCTGCCAGCTTGAACGTGAGATCGCCGGTGATGCCGAGCGATTCGCGTCCGGTCGATTCGGCCTCCTGGAAATCTTCAGTCTCGTCGTTCAGAAACGCTGCGCCTCCCAGGCGCACCATCTCGGACCAGAAAAGCTCGAGTCGTCCGTAGTAGGCTAGCTCTTCGTTGTCGTTGAGGCTGATGTTTCCGCCGATGCCATTACTCACCTGCAGCATGTAGGCGACTCCGAAACCCTCGGGGTCGTCGAAATCATCACCCCCAAAGTAGAGCGGGCGCATCGAGACCATCGCTCCGGTCTCACGACCGCGCGAGAGCCCTGCTACGTTATCCCCTTCGACGCCCTGGACACCGCGGCTTCCGACGCTTCGATTGATAAAGAGAAGCTCGTCGGTCGAGAAGACCTCTTCGACGTCGTACGGCGGCTTCTGCTGGCCGAATGTGAACCGGGCGTATCGAATCGGCTCCCACCAGACCTTTGCGTCGCGAAGCTGTGTGTCGACTTCGAATGCGGGCCGATCGGCACCCCGGAGCTGGCGGTCGATGGCGCCGTCGAGCTGCAACTTGAAGCCGAGCTGGCGGCGCATCTGACCCATGAAGTTGATTCGGGCATTCTGGACCGAGAATCCATCGTTGCGACCGACGTTTTGATTATCGGGATCGTTCTGAATGCCCGTGTAGCCGGTGCGGATGAAACCCCCGAGACTGAAATTCCAGAGATAGCGTTTGTCGTACTGGGGCTGGTTCTGGTTCCAGGCTACGCGCACTCGAGCCGACTCGGTCGAGCCCTTCGTCGGTGCGGGTTTCATGGTCGCGACCGAACCCACCGACCCGGAGACTTCTTCGTCGTCCTCGTCGCTCTCATCGCCTGCATCGTCATCAGAGTCTTCATCGTCATCAGACTCTTCATCGTCAGACTCTTCATCGTCGTC
>CAYFTY010000485.1:0-4261 GCA_964346045.1 uncultured Bradymonadales bacterium
GCCTCGCGTATGTTCGAACTGCACATGTCGATTCCGCTGGGACTGGTGATCGGGTTCGCACCCGATGACTTTCCCGGAGACGACACGGGCTTTGGTTTTCAATGGGGGCTTCTGGTCGGCGGAACGTATAAGGTCTGATCGAATATCGGAGTCTTTGGTGAGTTCGGTTTGATGTTACCGTCGACCACCTACGAGGCACAGGGCTTTGGCGAAGAAGTCGACATCACTCTGACTGCATAACAATTCACGTTCTTCCTCGGCGTTGCCTTTGATCTGTGAACGACGCCAGGAATTTTGTGCGCTGCGTGACTCCTCTGCTACAATAGGGAACCGGAACCCCTTGGTCGTAAGCAGGAGGTGTCGATGTCAGACACTCAGTCACTCGAAATGGCCACGAGTCTCGTGGCATTCTTTCGAGATGAACTATCGTTGGCGATGCACGAAACGGGCACGAAAACCTCAGAGGAGACCGAGGCTTACCTCGTGCATCTTCTCGAGGGATACAGCCGGCTCGACGCGCAGACCGCCCAGGAATTGGGCTTTGATAAGCCCGCGGCGCATATTCTCGAAGAAGCGATGGAGAGCGCCGGTGATCGCCGGATTGAAATCTATCGCCGCCTCGGCGATGCCAGCCTTTACAACTGCGGATTTTTTGCCGAGCGGCTCGAGCGAAAAGTCGGCCCCGGCTATTACATGCAGGTGGGGCGAACCGCATATAGCAGCCTAAGCGAGATGATGACGTTCAAGCAGCCTGGCGGCATCTTCGATCAGATTTTCGCGGAATTATCGCAGAAATTCGACGACGTCGTGGCTGCCTTTCGGTGGCTCGGCGGCAAATCGGCGCAGGGCACGATGGACCTTGCCCTGGCGCGTTGGGATGGAAATAAAGATGCGAGCAGCCTGCTGAGTGCAGGATTGCTCGCATCGAAAGACGTCGGTGAAGCTTAGCGGCTTCTCGTGTCTCAGAGCCCTTTGACGATTCGCTCGCCTTCGAGGGTGAGGACCGAGCGGAGCTTTGCCTTACTGGCATCGTCGAACATCACGTAGCCCGCTGCGATCTCGCGCAGTGCGTGCACGGCCTCTTTATTCTTGGACGGGAAGATTCGGCTTCCACCGCGTCGGAGCTCGCGTGCGCGCTGCGTCGCGAGCATCACCAGGGCGAATCGGTTTTCGACATTTTCGAGGCAATCTTCGACGGTAACGCGTGCCATTCAATTCTCCGGTCATTCTCATTTTGCCTGGTGCCGACGCGAACGTCGGTGTTCCAGCGGGGCTGGGAATGTAGTGGTCGCAACGGTCGAAGTCAAGATGTTCGTGGCACGAGTCCTCATTGAGGAGGACTGAAGTTGGGCATCCTGGTCAGGAGTGGAACGAGTGGAAAAAGTGCGCATTACGAGGGCACCGGTCCGAGCCAGTTCCATGTCATCATCCGTCTCCAAATCTTCACGGATGACGGGGTCACACTCCAAGAGCAGAGCAAGGGTTGGCATCGAAAGGTCGGGCCATGGCGATCGGACTCGGAGATCGGTTCAGGCGATTTTGCCGATCAGCGTGTGGCTGGTGGCGTCTTCGATCGTGACCTCGACGAGGTCGCCAGGGCCGATTTCGCGGCCGGGCTCCTTGTCGAAGACACACATTTTAAAGTCGTCGGTGCGGCCGCAGAGCTGGTTTTCGTCACGACGCGAATCGCCGAAGACGAGGACCTCTTGCGTGGTGCCGATGCGTCCCTGGAAGATTTCGCCGCTGATCTCTTCCTGCAGCTCGATCAGCTGCCTGAGTCGTGCGCCTTTGACCTCTTCGGGAACATCGTCGGGGATGTTGCGTGCTGCGGCCGTGAGGCTTCGTTCGGAGTACTTGAAGAGATAGCCGAAATCGAAGCGCGTCTTACGCATCAAATCCAGCGTCATTTCGAAGTCTTCGTCGGTCTCGCCGGGGAAGCCCACGATGATGTCGGTCGACATTGCGATTCCGGGCACGGTCTCGCGGATGCGCTCGACGAGCTCGTCGAATTCTTCGCGCGTGTACTGACGCTTCATGCGCTCGAGGACGTCGTTCGAGCCTGATTGTGCGGGCAGATGCAGGTAATTGCAGATCTTCTTGTGGGCCGCCATCGTCTCCATCAATTTCGGGGTGAAATCGGTGGGATAGGGCGATGTGAATCGGATGCGATCGATGCCTTCGACGGTCACGAGTTCTTCGAGGAGATCGGCGAAGTCTTTGTCTTCCCAGCGATACGAGTTCACGGTCTGACCGAGGAGCGTGATCTCTTTGAATCCGCGCTCGGCGCAGTTTCGCGCCTGGGCCACGATGTCGGGAATCGCCACGCCTCGTTCGCGTCCGCGTGTGAATGGCACGACACAGAAGGTGCAGAATTTATCGCATCCTCGCTGCACGGTGATCCACGCGTTGATGCCCTCTTCGCGATGCGGCATCAGTCCGTCGTAGGTCTCGCGCTTGTCGAGTTTCACGTCGATGAGCGGGTCGACTTCTTCGTCCTGCGCACGTTGGATCAACTGCGGAAGCCGTCGGTATGCATCGGGGCCGATCACCAGATCGACGTACGGAGCGCGCTCGGTGATATCCTTTTTGAGGTGATTGGCCATGCAGCCCGTCACGCCCAGAATCAGGTCGGGATTTTCGTGCTTGAAGCGCAAGAGATGCGAGAGGCGTCCGAAGACTCGCTCTTCGGCTTTTTCGCGCACGGCACAGGTGTTGATCAGAATGACATCCGATTCTTCGAGCGACGGCGCCGCCGAATACCCATCTTGCGACAGAATACCGCCCATGAGCTCAGAATCGGCGAGGTTCATCTGACAGCCGTAAGTCTCTATGAATACTCGCTTTCCGGGTCTCCCGGTCTGCGGCATCGCATTGAGATTTCCGTTATTCGCGTAGGGGTCACGCCCCGCTTCATCCAGGCTCGCCATGATCTCGTCTCCGTCTCTACATCTCCGTCGGGGCGCGGCAAGCTACGGAAATCTGCGTGGAAACGCAAGGGCTGCAGACGTCAAGCGACCGGATTCTACCACGCAAGAGCCAAATCAAATGGTTGGAAGTGGGACAGCTGACGCCCCCCGGGCGCCAGGCGTCTCACAGCTTTTTCCAGCTCGCTTTGGGAATCTGGCTCGAGGTGGGCGGTGGAGCGTTGCCGAGGATGTAGACGGCGCGCCGATTTCGGGGTTCGGGCGTGTTGTCGGGCGTGCCGACAGCGAGTGCGTCTTCGCCAAAGCCCTGGAAGTAGACGTCGACATTCAGGCCCTGCTTTTTGAACCATTTGCCAATAGCTCGCGCTCGAGCACGTGAGAGCTTTCGATTCTCGGACTTCGAGCCTACGGTGTCGGTATATCCAGCGATATACATCGACATGCTCAGACCTTTGCGGGCGTGCTTCTTCATTGCTTTGCGAACGGCCTTCAGAGTCTTTTTGAGCTTGGGCTCTTCCTCGGGCTGCCAGGTCGCCTTCCCGAAATCGAAGATCACGTCTTCGTGGGGGATGTCGACCCAGAAGGGCTCGAGCACGACGCCCGCCCAGAAGCCCGCGACATCGTGAGCCTTGAGACGAATCGCGCCGACCTCACTCGTCTTTGCCGGCCACGTGATTCGGACATCGCCCTCTTTGCCGCCGATGGCCTGCGTTCGATCGACGAATTTCTGGCCGTTGTTGTTAAAGACCTCGATGTCGACCTTTTCGAGCGGAACATTCGAGCTCAAGACGAGCTCGCCCTCGCCGACCCGCACGTTGTCGCGGTCGACGTTGAGCTTGATCGGTTCGACGTAGGCGACCTTGGTCTTGAAGTTCATCGAGACGGTCTGATTGAATTGGGTCGTGCCTTCAACCGTGACTTCGTAGTCGAACGCGCCCTTCTCAGTTCGAAAGGGCACACGTTTCTCTTGCGCAGGCTTCATGCTGCCGAGCTTGGTCGTCTGCACTTTGCCGTCGCCGCGCTTCATCGTGACTTTGCCACTCTTGACGAATTCGCGGGCTCGCAGAATGAGCACGGGCGCTCCCTGATCAGTCTGCGCCTTATTCTTGAGCTGATAGTCGAAGATCGCCTGATTGGCCTGAGCCGCGGCGGTCGAAGGCAGCGCCATCGCAAAGAGCGCAGCGCAAGCAGAAAGTAGCAGCGTTCGTCTCAACATGATCATCCTCGGCGTGGTGCAATCATCAAGACACACGTGCTTGGACGAAGTTCCATCGTCGAAGCTTCAAAAACGTTATCACGGCGCCCGCCGAGACGCGAAGCGCGCTCGGCTCGCTGCC
>CAYFTY010000486.1:0-4252 GCA_964346045.1 uncultured Bradymonadales bacterium
TTGGTTAGAATGCCGGCCTGTCACGCCGGAGGTCGCGGGTTCGAGTCCCGTCCACACCGCTTCACCGCGAAACATATGGAACCCTGAATATTCAGGGGTGGTAGTTCAGTTGGTTAGAATGCCGGCCTGTCACGCCGGAGGTCGCGGGTTCGAGTCCCGTCCACCCCGCTTACCCGAACGCTTCCGCGTTCGGGTTTTCTTTTGGCGTCTGATCGGCATCAGAATTGACACTGCGTCCGGTTCGCCACTACCTTGGTACATATCGATTTTATGTGATCCTCAGGAATGCCCGATGACGCATCTCACACGGGTCCCGCACGCGGGCCGAATTCTTCAACTCTTCGTCGTGTGTCTCTTCTCCCTGAGCCTGATGAGCTGCGGTGCAGGCGGCGATCGCGAAACCGTCTACCTCTTCGTGATCAATGGCTATGCCGGATCGGAGAGTATCGACGTGTACGGACCGACGGGCCCGATCGTCCAGGGCCTCCCGTTCGGAGACCGCACCGAAGAACCCGTCGAGATCAACCGCGCCTCGGGAACCGACTTCATCATCGTCATCAAAGGCACCCCGACGCCGATCGAGCTCGAATTCAATCTCTTCGCGATGTATCCGCAGGAGACCGCCACGCTTTTCATCAAAAAGCGCTCGTCGGTCGAAAGTGCCGCAGTATCGCTCTATCGCCACATTCAGACGATCGACCCTTACTGCGCGCTCACGCTCGAGAATGGGCTCTCGCTCAACAATGATTTCCTCACGGTCGGCAGCTTCTCATTTGCTCCCGAGTTCAATCTGGGCACCGCCGAGGGCGGTGGATATTTCGATGAAACCCAGGAACGAGTCTTCACCGAATGTGGCCCACTGCCGCTTCCGACGCTGCCTCCGATTCCGCGACCGACTCTCAAACAGGCCATTGACGCCAACCCCTATTTCTTCCTCGTAGATTGTCAGCTTCCGTCGGGCGCAGCACGCGTATGCCCGGTTGCGGCACGCCTCGAGGACGATCAGGGCAAGGTGATTGGATTCAAGCCGACTGCCGAGTACTTCCAGTGCGTGCAGCAGGCTATCTCCATCAAACAACCTGAGGGCGCTATGCCTTCGCCGTTTCCGCCGGCTGATGCACAGGTGCAGTGCCCCGAAGGCGAGCTGACCTGGGATGACGTGCAGGTCGATGCAGCTGCGGTCGAAGAATGCAAGGCGTTGACCGAATACGATACCCAGTTGCTCGAGCCTGGAGACGGCCAGCAGACCTATTCGCTTTCGCCTCGGCCCGCACCGCTCTCCGATGATTTCTCGGGGCTCATTCTGGGAAGTGACGATCAGGAAGTCTGCGACGTGCAATTCCGCGTTCGCACCCCGGCAGTTACGACCATCTTCGGGCCTCAGGCAGATTCATCGGACCCCGGTAAGCACGGCGAAGGCGCCTACACCGAGTCATCGATCGCGATTCCTGTCGGGGCCGAGCATTTCTGGGTCCTCTTCGGGCGACCGGTCAACCCGCTGGTCTGGCAATGGAATTCGAGCGAGAATTTCGTGGATTTGAACGAGTTCCCATACCTGAACGACCAGAGTCAGAATATCGATCGTGAGTCGTTCGATTCCGAGCCTCAATGATCGCGATGCGATGTGATTTCATCGGGCGGCCACTCCTGGCCGCCCTTTTTCTATCCATCTCCATGCTGGGTTGTGAAGAAGGTCAAGAGCCGTCGCAACGTCCGTTGCGGCCCCTCGTCTACACCGAGGTTCCCGAGATTACGCCCGAGGCCGCAGCGGTCCGCGAAGAGCGGATCATGCGGCGGCTGGTCGAAGGCTCTGAGGGTCAAGGACGTTGGGGTGATCTGACCGTTCGAGAAGAGTCGATTGCCTACTCGGATGCCGACGCGCTGGGCAAAGCCATTTTCTCAGCTCTGGTCGAGCGTGATCCGCGCATTTGGGATGGACTCTTCGTGCGACCGCAGGCCTACGCCGCGCTGGTCGGTCTCGAGCGGCAGGAAGCCGAGGATTTCGTCGATGAGATTCAGGGTGAGTCGGCCGCGACCTGGCGACTCTTCGAGCCCGAGCCCGCCTCGCAGGCACCGGTGGGCGGTCTGGCAGCGATCTTCGAGGTCAGAGGCCTCGCACTCGGCGAGCCTCGGGCTCTCGATGGAAAGGCGGTCGACGACCCGGCCGAGGCCGTCCAGTTCTGGAACAATACGCTTCAGATCGCCTACACGAGGCAAGAAACGGTCTTCGAATTTCGAATCCCCAAGATCCTGCGGGTAGCGAACGCGCCCCAGACGAAGACCCTGGCGCTCGCTTCGACGATCGAAGCCCCGGCAAAGCTGAGGGTGCTCTTTGATTCAGGTCTGCATCTGAAGCCAGAAATGATGCGCAGCGGCGAATATCCGATGCCGATCCAGGTCGGTACTTTCTGGAGCTATCGACGCGTCCCAGAGGACGAACGTGAAATCGACCCGCTCCTCGCCGATTTCTCGCATGCTACGGAAGTTGTGGTCGATGTGGTCTCGGTCGATCGTTACGAGACGATGCGTCTGGTCCAGATGCGTCGTTCGTATAATGACTCCGAGCTCACAAAGATTACGCAGTGGTGGCTCGCCACACCTCGTCGCATGGACCTCTGTGATCGGCGGTGTCGTACGAATATCGAAGATCTCGGGTTCATCCTCGACTACCTCGAGCGTCAAACACCTCTGCTAAATTTTCCCCCTACGGCGGGTAGGTGGCCTGCCGATGCGCCCGAATTCACTGCCACGTCGGTTGAGAGTGTCGAGGTGCCTGCCGGGGTTTTCACGGCCGCCCTGGCGATCGAGGGTCGGGGCAGACTCGGGCTCTTTGATCCCCGTTTTCGTGCACCCCAGACCCGACTCTTTGCCGTTGGACAAGGCATCGTGCGCCGCGAGATCGGAGTCGGCGATGACCGAATCATCGAAGAACTCGTCGATTATCGCATCATGCCTTGATCCGCGGCCGTTAGAAAATTGACTCTGACGGCACGCAGGTCTACCCTTCTTTCAGAGACTTCTCGACATTGTAGTTCCACCGGCACCGGTATTCCCGGGGAGTCGAGCATGCAGGAAATCGATCCATTCGAGTCCGTCGACCAGAATGAGTTGAACGAACTTTCGGAGGCTGTTCGGGATGAGGACGCGCGTCTGGTACGTGTCGAACTCAAGCCTCTGCACCACCATATCAGTGAGTTGGCCCAAAAGGTCGAGGATCGCACCTGCGTCGGTCTCGTGATTATGGATGCCTGTGATCTCGGGCCGTGGGAACGCCAGTACGGAGCCTCTGCATTTCAATCGCTGATGAGCCGACTGGCTCACGCGGTCGAGCAGATGCGGGGCAGCGCGATTCGCAACGAGGACGTCGTGTGTGTCAATGCCGAAAAGGGCGAGGTGATCCTGGTCTTTCTCTCCGCGCCACGCGACGACACCGATGGTCCGTCGATCGACTTCGAAAATATCGTCGCACGTATCAAGACGCGGTTCTTCGAGTTCTTCGAGTCCAGCGAGTGGTGGTATCATCAGGCGCTCGAACGAGTCTCGGCGGGCAGTGCGCTGATCATTCGAAACGATACCGTCGACCCTCATCGCGAGATTTACCGCGCGATTCGCAAAGCGCAGGTAGACGCCCAGGTCAATCATCGCGAGACGCAGCGGCAGCGACATCGGGTCGTCGGCCATATGATTGCGCAGCGCAAAATTTCGACGCTCTATCAGCCGATCGTCACCATCAAAGACTCCGAGATCATCGGTTACGAGGCGCTGAGTCGAGCCGAGGCGACCGACGCCCAGAGGTTGGGGGTGCATCTTTTCGTGGCGGCTGCAAAGGCAGAGCTCGACGGCGAGCTCGATCAGACCTGTCGCTCGTTGAGCATCCGTCGTCGACCCGGGCTGGGGAGAGGTAGAAAGCTCTTCATCAACAGCCTGCCACCCACCTTCTGCGACCCGATGAAAGACCTCGAGACCATCCTCGAATCCTGGGAAGAAGACGGTCTTGCCCCCGATCAACTCGTCTTTGAGATCACCGAGAATATTACGCACGATCAGCTCAATCGGATCCTTCCCAGCGTCGAGAAATTACGAGCCCGAGGCTATCAATTCGCGGTCGATGATGTCGGAACCGGGGCCTCGAATCTACAGCTCATCGCCGATCTCGAGCCTGATTTCATCAAGATGGACATCTCGCTGACGCGCGGGATCGCGCAGAGCACCCGAAAACAAGATCTGGCCACCTACCTGCTCGACCTGGCCG
>CAYFTY010000487.1:0-4238 GCA_964346045.1 uncultured Bradymonadales bacterium
GGTGTCTTATCTCGAACAAGGCCCCGAGCTGACGCCTGACCTCGTCGAGCTCATCGCAAGTGCCATTGATGTTCTTCCCTGGACGGTTCTCGAACGACTATCGGCCTCGCCGAATCCGCAGATCGCCTCGATTCTCTTGCGTGCTCTCGAGCCCGCACCCCACACGGCCGACGTACGCGAATGGTTGCTCACGCTTCTCTTGAATACCGAGTTGCGTTGGCTCGATCGTGAAAACGCGATGCGACGATTGGTCGACAGCTACCCGGCCGGCGACCGACGAGACTCCGAGGTCGCGATTGCGAGTGAGGTGCGCTCAGCAATGCGCCGTCATCGTCGTTTTGTCTCCGAGGCTGACTCGAGCACCGGCGAGCTCGCACCATGGCAAGAGACGGTCGATGAATTTCGGCTGCGAGACCACTTCCTCGACGTGCTCGACCACTTCGTCATTCCGAACTGAGAGCTTTCAACTGTGCTTTGAGTTCGCGGGCCGCCATCGCGTAGCCGCCATCATTACCATCGACAAAGTGGACGTGGTCTTCGTGCATGTTGAAAACCAGGCAGGTCATCAGAGCTGTATTCGACGGGTGGATTCCAAAGCAAAGCTCACCGTTTTTATGGCGTCTTTCAAATTCCGAGCGCAGGGCCGCTGCGGCGTCATGATCGATGTCGATGACCATGCGCAGGCAATCATCGAATTTCCGGAAGTCAGTATTCGAAACGACCTCGCGTTTGTATTCCTGCGGGTCGAGGTCCCCAATCGTGAAGCCCCGCTGGTCGACTGCCGAGAAGATACCGGTCTTGGCCCTGGCCTTGGCCTGGTAAGCCGTCTTTTTGAGCCCGCTGGCTCTACCGGTATGGGCGCGCGCTTCGGCGTCGAATGAACCAAGGTCGTCTGCGAACTCCATTCCAGAGTGCGCGGGGGAACGTTTCTCAAAATCGATCGAAGCGTCGATAAATTCGAGGAGCTCGCGATAGATGTTGGCTCGCTCGTCCTCGTCTTCGCCTCGAGCTACGACCATCAGCGAGAGCATCGTGCCCTGAGAGTTCTCGATCGGTTTCCACCGACATTGCAGGCCTTCGAGATTCGGCTCGGGTAAGGGGTCTGGCGTGGGCACTTCGAATTTGTCGCTCCCCTTGATGAGGTCTTCGGCACAGGCCAGTCCTCCACCTGTGAACATCGCGAGATCGACCGTCGGCGAGACCCGATATTTGGCAACGCAAACGCGAGGCCCCTCGCTCAGAACACGTGGCACTGGAACACGACCCACTCGTAACTCCATGTCGAATGCTTCATCCGCCATCCGTCGCACACCGGCGAGGGCGACTTCGACCTGCGAAGCCAGCGTACCGGGCACCAGCATCGAGGCCCCATCACCTCCAAAAACGTAGGGGATTCGCGTTTTCCCGACGGCATTCAGGGCAGCGACGATTCCGGTGGCCCCGAGGACATTCACGTCCTTGTAGCGTCCCGCCTCGATCGCTCTGGTCGATCCCCGCACGTCGGTGACAAAGATCTCCCATGACTCGGGGATATCGGTGTAGTTCTCAGGCGATGCGACCTGCTCGAATCGGTCGAGCGCTTCGAGTTCCTGATAAAAGTCGATCTCGTCCATAAGCACCTCTCAGTCGGCCTTCTGTACGATGTGGAACTCGACGCGCCTGTTATCGGCGCGACCCGATTCGGTCGCGTTTTCGGCGATGGGTCTCGATTCGCCATAGCCTCTCGCGACGAGGTGCGCGGCGTTGATTCCACGACCCTCGAGATAGGTCTTCACCGCATCGGCTCGTTTCTGAGAGAGCGCCTGGTTGAGGGACTCACTTCCTCGGCTGTCTGTGTGTCCCTCGATACGAAGCAATTTGATCTGGGGATTCGCTTTGAGGGCCGAGGCGACCTCATCGAGGATTCCAAAGCTCCGATCGCGAATACGCCCCGAGCCTGTTGCAAAATAGATCTTCTCGGTGATGGTGATTTTGTTGGCCGAAACGTCGACGCGGGATTGCTTACGATCCGGGCAGCCATCGTCATCCTCAAAGTCGTTGAAGGTCTCGGCCTCGTTGGGACAATCGTCCTCGACGTCGACGATGCCGTCGCCGTCGTTATCTTCGTCGGGACAGCCGTCCTCATCTTGCCACCCATCTTCGTCTTCGGGTTCGAGCCTGCAACGATCCTCGGTGTCCGGCACGCTATCGTAGTCGTCATCGAGGTCGGGACATCCGTCGTGATCGTCGAATTGGTCGATGTCTTCTTTCTGATCCGGGCATCGATCCTCTTCGTCGGGCACGCCGTCTCCGTCGGCATCGCCCTGCGGACAACCATCTGAATTGGGCGCCCCACGCGCATCCGGGCACCGATCGACGCGGTCCACGAGTCCGTCGCCGTCATTGTCGTCATCGGGACATCCATCTTCGTCTTCAAAGCCGTCGAAGTCCTCGCGTTTGTCTGGACACTGGTCGTCATCGTCGGGAATCCCGTCCTGATCGCGGTCGTCGTCGGGACAGCCGTCAGCGTCATCGTGCCCGTCGAAGTCCTCGCGTTCGGTCGGGCAGCGATCGATGTCGTCGGGGATGCCGTCTCCGTCCCGATCATTTGATTCGGGCGAGAATCCAAAGGCAGCGACCACGCGCCAGTTTGGAGCTGCCACGCCTCCATGGAGTCCGGCCCCTCCGGCCAGCGTCACCGAGACGCCATCGGGAAAGTCTATCAGGAGACCACCGAGGGCTTCCACAGGCTCGCCGGCGCCCGAGCCCCATTCAGGCCCGTCGGGTACCGTCTGAAACGCCCCGAATAGATTTCCAAAGAAATGCAGCGATTCCAGCCCCGACGGGAGCATCAGCCCGGCTCCCCAGCGCAATTGATCGCCGCTTTCGTACCCGAGAAGAGTTCGCTCAGCTCGCGTTAGATAGCCCGCGTTGGCGGCGATTGCGACACCGACCGGATGTGTCCATTCCAGGGCGATTCGTGGTTCGACACGGAAAATACCATCGGAGTTGAAGCTCTTGTCATCGCCGGTCGGGGCGTAGACCGTGGTAAGCAATGCTCCGCCAAAGCCATAGGCCTTGCGAGAGTCGAGAAAGCGAAACTTCGCCGTGAATCGCAGGTCGCTGATCGTCGCCGTTCGATCGTCGTTGAAGAGCGAACGCTCGAGATCGCCGCCACTCTGAAAAAAGACGACCGGTAGCATCAGGCCGATTTCGAGCATGTCGAAGAGGCCGAGCCCCGCCCAGATCTCGCCGGTAAACCTCGACTCGACGATCTCTCGGGTCTGGTCATCTTCGAGCCGTTGCACCAGGGGTGAATCGGCGTAATGGAAGACCAGGCCCGCGGCAAGTTGCAGGTGCAAAAGCACAGAGGTTCGCGCCACGTTGAGCTGGTTCGAGCCCATATTTGGAAGAGGCTCGAAATTCTCGACATGAAAGCCGCGCGACTGTGCCTGCGCGAAGGCAGGAAAGAGGCACGACAGAATCAGGCTGGCGACGATTATACGTTTCATGTCACGGCGTTTCGCGCGCCCACCTGTAGTTCATGTCGACAAAGATCCCGCGGTCTTCAGGCGTGACCGAGATGCTTCCGGGGCCCTGATCCAGGATCGGTTTGATCATCTGCGTTGCGGATGGAGGCCCCATGTCCATCAGGGGTTTCAGTCCGGCGAGGTCGTAGCGCAGGAAGAGCAGGGGAGTGTCTCCGCTGGGCTCCTCGGCCAGCGCGTCGGCGGCCGTGGTCTGAGCTCCCTCGCCGCTCGAGACGCCAATGCCGTACTGCGTCATCACGATATGCGGGTTGGAAAGGAAGCTGGCTCCCGGAACATTTTGCAGCGGTTGGGGCGTGCCGTCGGGGTTGAGCGTGAGGTCACGTAATTCGGGACGGAAGAGCTTGAGTCCCTCGAGAAGCTGTACGGGGGCAGCGCTCGCGACGAAGAAGAAGCCTTCGAGAGTGACGGGCGGCGCGGCTGCGAAGGGTGTCTGTGGGTCCATCGGAGGCGCGGTCATTTCGCCTTCGGCAACTGCCGCGGGCTTCTCAGGCTGCGACTCGCCTTCCGGTAGCCTGGCGCCCGGGCTCTCGGGTTTGCTCGGAGCGCCGGCCGAGCCTTCGATCTCGTTTTGAGGTGGCGCAAAGTCCACACCGGTGAGCGCCACGTGTAGTCCACGAAGCTGCCCGATCGCCGGCGGCAGCATCATGCTCATCTGCGAGACTTGCTGAGCCCATTGATTGAGCATCGCGAGTTCCTGGCATGCATAAG
>CAYFTY010000488.1:0-4231 GCA_964346045.1 uncultured Bradymonadales bacterium
CCTTCATCCCATGCTTCGAGCGAGAGTCTCCGGAACTGTCGCGCCTCGCGGTAAGGTTTGCTCGCACCCGGAGCGTCCTTCACATCGCTCGCAGCGGGATCCTGGAGCGTCCGCTCCAGCTCTTTGAGTTCGCGCGATTTTTCGCCTGGTCCGCAGCCCAGGCCGAACGTGGTTGCAAGGAGTACCAGCGCGAGGAATTGCGCGATCATTCGGTTTGAATTAGTCATCGTCATCGCCCTCATTGAGATTTGAGCTTGCGCTGGAGTTCGGCTCTGCGCTTTTTGAGTGCATCGAGTTCGTCTTGCAGCTCGGAAAGACGTTCGGGTGCTTTGTAAGCAGCCGCCTCCTGTTCTTCTGCCGCTTTGCGAATCTCAGAAGCCGCGACGAGCGCACGAATCAGGTCGACCGCAAATTCGACGCGTCGCAGCCGTTTGGCCGCCGCTTCTTCGTCACCGTTGGCTAATAAAACCTTGGCTTCCTTGAGCCATTTCTCGGCCATGGCGCGGTCTTTCGCGGCCGCACCCTGCGTGTCGAGCTCGGCCTGTTTGGCAAGCATCGCCTCGAATTGCTGGACCTGGCGCTCTTGTTCTTCGGCTGATGCTACGCCGACGAATGTGAATGTCACCAGCACGAGCGTGAGGAAGCCAGATAAGAGTCTCTTTGGGCTCATGATCACCGGGGGGTTCGAGTGAATGTTCAGTCCTTATACCGATTCGCGTGCAAGAAGGCTACCGCCTCGCGCGCCGAATCCTCACGGTATCCGTACTTCTCTTCGAGGTTTTCGAGCATGGTCTTAACCGCTTCTTTCTCAGCGCTCGAGAGATTGGAGTCGTCCTCGAAATAATCGAGAAAGTTCTCGAGAATTCGACGTGTCGTCTTCTGCCTTTCTTCAAAAAACGAGCGACGCATCGATGTGAAGAGGTTTGAGAACACGAGGGTGTAGTCGACCTTTTCTCCCGGGTTGTCGATCGAGTAGGCCGCGATCGAAGAGATGATATCATTGCGGAACTCCTCGGCGTCTTCCTCTTCGTCGAGGCCGATGAGTTCTTCGGTCTCTTCCATGAACTTCTCGTCGGGCTCTTCATACTGGCCCGTGATCTTATTGTAGACCTTCTCGCCTTTGAGCGACTGGCTCACGTGGTCGACGTAGCGGGTAAATAGCGCTGCATACTGGCCTTCTTCGATGAGTCCCATCGCGTCGAGAACCTCTTGATCCACGACGTCGAGCCACCGCTCACGCACCGTGTGAATGAAATTATCGTGTCGGTAGTAGTCGCCGTCTCCCTTCATTTGCAGGAAGGGAAAGACCGAAGCGTCTTTGACCAATTCCTCGAGCTCTTCGAAGACCGCGAGGGGCGAGAGATAGTCGTAGCCTGGATTCTGACTCGCATTGAGAATGATCATCTTCATCTCGCGAGGACTTGCGCCCTGTCGTCCTTCATAATCCGAGGTTCCCTCGCCTTCTTCCATCAAATCGGGAACGACTGCGAGCAGCTCGCGTCCTTTTTCGGCAGCAACATGTTCGGGCACGCGGCCAAGCGCGTAGAGATCCGCCTTTTCGAGCGGCGAGAGACGCGCAATCACGTCCCGTAGCGACTTCGGATAGAGATCCGACTGGGGCCGTTTGAGTCGGGTCAGGACGGCCCAGAGCGCAGCGACATACGTTGTATGCGGCGCCATATGTCCGATCTGGGCGACCGATTCGAGCTGGTCTCGGTAGATCGTTTCTTCAACGGTGTAGTCGAGCAGGTACGGCACGCGCACGAGTTCGACGCGCCCCTTGAACGACGAGTAGTCGGGGGTCTGTTTGTACGCGTCGAGGTAGTCTTCGTTGGCGGTTGCCATCAAGACCATGTCGAGATGCAGAATCTGGGTCTCGAGGGCCACGCTGGCTTTTTCACTCGTCGCGAGAAGATATTTATTGAGATCGGGATGGCGCTTGAAAAGATCGTCGTATTCGATGATCCCGCGATTGGCATCGACCAGGTCTCCGTACGGCTCGAAAAGGGTCTGATTCTGCAGACTGCTTGGCAGGGCCGAGAGACTGCGGTCGACGGTGAGCTGTCGCAGCGATGCATCCACTCGCATCTGAGGCTCGACCGTGATGGCTCCCACGCGATAGCGCCGACTAATGTAGAAGCGTTCGACCTGAACGTGTTTCAGAACCTTGGTGATATCCCCATGATAGGCCGCCATGAGGGCATCGAAGATCTGCCGTGAAGTATGGCTCAAATCTCCGTGCAGCATGTAGTCGCCGAGCGGGAAATCTCCGTCGTTCGACTCGAGTGCGTCGGCCAGAATCTCCTGACGACGATCACGCGGAATCAGCAGAAGCGGATGGTCGTTGAGGTCGCTCCGAATCTTCGCGTCGATCTGGTCTTCTTCGAGATACGCGAACGATTGCAGGTCCGTTTCCTCGACCGTTCTGGCGCTGAAGCCTGAGAACCCGATCGACGATCCGCTCGCCAGTTTTTCGTTGGGGAAGACCCAGTTGAACCGATAGAGCGCCCCTTCTTCAGACTCGGAGTAGGTCTCCATGGCCCGCATCACCGTATCGACGAGGGTGCTTTTTGCGCTTCCGTTCGGTCCGTGAAGCAGGATCAATTTGTTGATCTTGCCTTCGCGTACGAAGTTCTCGAGCAGCCGGAACACTTCGTGCTGCACTCGTTCGTGTCCGACGAGGCGATCGCGTCGCCCATCGAAGTCGACGTCGAAGAGATTGTAGCGAGTCACCTCGCCCCACACCGCATCGATCGTGGTTTTGCCAAAATATTCGAAGCAGTCGCGAATATACTGCACCGAGCTTCGCGCATGACGCTCGGGCGTGTCGCGAAAGAGCCCGAAAAATTCGGAAAAGGATAGAATGGGACGGTGGCCCTCGAAGTCTTCCTTGACCGCTTTGGCGAGGTTTTCGATGGCGTCTTCAGTCCTCGAATTCGTCATGTCACTTCTATTCGGTAGCGGGGGCTTTGAACGAGAGCTTGATGGGCTCGTCGCGATAGTTCTTACAAACGTTCTCGTTACACACGCTGAAACTCGCAATCGCTTCGACTTCTACACTCTCTCGGGATGCAGAAACGGGCACGTCGATGCGTGCGCGGGATTCGTCGAGGGCGATCCCATCGTCGCGTTTGACGACGGTACGCGCCAGCTCGGCGTTTTTGGCCGCCTTGAATTCCACCTTCCAGGGATATTCGAGATTGATCTTGAATCCCGAAGCCGGCTTCACCGCAAAATGCGGTGTTTCGCCAAGAGTTTCGGGAATCTCGAGCGAATATTTCTTGCCGGCAGACTGCACCAGCGGATCGGGGCTATCCGACGTCGCGACTCTCGTATCGACCTCTCGAGTTTCTTTGCAAGCGGCGAGCGACATGCTCGCTGCAAGAGCGATGAAGATCAGAAGACGTAACATGAGTGATTACCTCGAAAACTCGTTTGGCCTTTGCGGACCCACAATGGGCCACGACCATAACATAAACATGACCTCTCGCCACCGCGCTTCACGCTTTGCGCGGCGGGTGCTAATGAATAGGGTGCTGCCAACCCCGGAGAGGATTCATCGTGTCATCCGAAGATAAAAGCGAAGCATCGCAATCGATGCCTTTCGATGTCCCCGATGAGGACGAACTCGACGTTCTGACCAGTATTCCTGAAGACTCGGAATCCAGTGCTCGAACCACGCCCACACACGGATTCCAGGCCGCACCAGGACGAGAGCCCGTTGCGCCGGCTCGGCATGTAAAGCTCACGGTGCGCTCTCGTTCGGGCGTTCGAAACGTCGAGGTGAATTCGAGCCCGTTTCAGATCGGGCGTGGACGATGCCATCTGCAACTCGATGACCCCTTTCTCTCGCCCCATCATGCACAACTGCGACGCGATGGGAATCGATTCCATCTCGAAGATCTCGGCTCGCGAAATGGGGTCTATCTGCGGATCGCCGACGAACTGCCGCTCGAAGATCACGATGAGATCATGCTGGGCGAAGAACGTCTCGTCTTCCGCAAGACGTGGGACACGCAGACGCAGCGCGCACCATTCGCCGATTCAACTCCTTCATCAGGAACCGCCCTGCCGCGAGATGCAGCTCGTTTGATCCGTTATTTTCGGGGCGATCATGTCGGGGCCGTGCACATGCTCTCGGACGTCTGTGTCCTCGGACGCGAGGGAGATGTCGCTCTCGATGGCGTCCATGCCACCGTCGAGCGCAAAGACGGCACCTTTGTCTTGCGCG
>CAYFTY010000489.1:0-4214 GCA_964346045.1 uncultured Bradymonadales bacterium
CCCATCCCGACCCGGTCGAAAGCGCCCGCAAGAGCGCTGCTCCCGCAGATACGACGCGACCGGCGCGCACCATCGAGCCAGCCGCGGTCTTCGGCGGTTTGCAGACTATGCCCGCTGCGCCCTCGTTGCCTCCGGTCTACGTAGCGCAACCGCTAAGAGACCATACTGAGACTCCCGCACCCGTCGAGTCAGCGCCCCGACCACCCGTCGCCGAGCCCGCACGGGGCGAGGCTGCGGCCAGCTCGAACTGGATCGCGACCTATCATCAGATGGTCACGAAGGTTCACCTCGACCACCTGGCTGAACAACAACGCCTGCACCAACGCTTCCTCGAGCTCATGACCCGGGGCGAAGCCGAACCCCCCGACGCCGACGCGCGAAGCAAACCGGTAGCCCCCCTCGAGCGCAACGAGTCAATCCCCGGCAGCGAAGTCGCTTCGCACGCCGGCGAAACGCAGCGTGTCGCGCAAGAAGCGCGGCCCGCCTCGACCACGCAAAGCAAGCCAGCTGCGCCCCGCGAGCCAGTGACGCGCCATGAGCGCAGCGAGCCAGTAGCGCCCCGCGATAACGCCGATCCGCAGCGCCCCGGGCCAAAGCTTGGCCGCGACGGTCTGCTCATCCACGCCCGCGGTAAGATCTCTGAGATTTTCGGCCCGGAGTTCGAACAACAAGACGACTACGCCTTGCAGTGCCGCATGCCCGAGCCGCCGCTCCTGCTGGCCGACCGCCTGCTCGGCATCGACGCCGAACCGGGAGTCCTCTCGACCGGCACCCTCTGGACCGAGACCGACGTCACCGAAGACGCCTGGTATCTGCACGATAACCGCATGCCGCCCGGCCTGATGATCGAGTCGGGCCAGGCCGATCTGATGCTCATCTCGTATATGGGCATCGACTTTTTGATGAAGGGCGAGCGCCGCTATCGGCTCCTCGGCTGCGAGCTGCAATATCATAGCAATCTGCCGAAGGTCGGCGAGACGCTGCACTACGAGATTCACGTCGACGGCCACGCCAAACAGGGGCCAGTGCGGCTCTTCTTCTTCCACTACGACTGCACCGTGAACGGCGAACCGCGCCTTACGGTACGCGGCGGTCAGGCTGGCTTCTTCACCGAAGAAGAACTCGCCGAATCCAAGGGCATCTTGTGGACGCCCGAAGAGCAGGAAATCGTCGAAGAACCGCGCCTGGACAGCCCGCCCCACCAGGCGACGAAACACGAATTCGGTCGCGAAGACCTCGAGGCCTTCGCCGCTGGAGACCTCGTTCGAGCGCTCGGCGAAGACTTCGCCCTGACCCAGACTCATACGCGAACACCACGCGTCGCCGGTGGTCGCATGCTCTTCCCAGACCGCGCCGAAATCGATTTCGAAGGCGGTCCGTGGGGGCGCGGATACCTGCGTGCCGAGCAAGATCTCGACCCCGACGACTGGTTCTTCGAGGGGCACTTCAAAAACGACCCCTGCATGCCCGGAACGCTGATGTTCGAAGGCTGCATGCAGACGATGGCGCTCTATCTGACGGCGATGGGGTTCACCGTCGAGCGCGACGGCTGGCGCTTCGAGCCGGTGCCCGACCAAAATTACAAGATGCGCTGCCGCGGACAGGCCACGCCCGAGAATCAGAAGGTCGTCTACGAGCTCTTCGTCGAAGAGTGCTTCGACGGCCCGACGCCTACGCTCTTTGCCGATTTGCTCTGCACGGTCGACGGCCTCAAAGCCTTTCATTGCCGACGCATGGGGCTTCGCCTCGTACCCGACTGGCCACTCGAAACGACGCCCGAGCTCGCCGACGAGGCCCGCGCTCTGCTGCGCCATGAAGATGCGCCGGTCGCCATCGTCGACGGACACGCATTCGACTACGATTCGCTCCTCGCCTGCGCCTGGGGAAAGCCCACCGAAGCTTTTGGCGCACGCTACGAGCCGTTTGTATCTGAGACACCCGTCGCGCGCCTTCCGGGCCCGCCCTATCACTTCATCTCGCGCGTGCTCGAGGTCGAAGGCGAATTCGGCGGCCTCGAAGTCGGCTCGCGCGCCGTCGTCGAATACGACATCCCCGACGACGTCTGGTACTTCGACGCGAGCGCGTCGGGCACGATGCCCGTGTGCGTTTTGATGGAGGCCGGGCTGCAGCCATGCGGATGGCTCGCGAGTTATGTCGGCTGCACCCTGATCGACACCTCGCAGCCCATCTACTTCCGCAACCTCGACGGCACCGGAACGATGCATCGCGAAATCACGCGCGACGATGAAATTCTGCGCACCGAGCTCGAACTCACGCGTCTCTCGAAAGCTGGCGGCATGATCATCGTCGCCTTCGATGTCAACATGTGGAGCGCCGACGAATGGAGCGCTGACGTCCCCGTCGGCAAAGATCTCGTCTACGAAATGCAAACTGTCTTCGGCTTCTTTCCCGCCGACGCACTCGCCGCGCAGGCCGGGCTATCCGGCGTCGATCGAGAATTTCCAGGAGCGCCGACGAATGGCGGAGCGCCAATGTCCCCGTCAGCAAAAGAAGGGGCCTTAGAGTCCATGCCGATGAGGACGTCGGCGCTCCAACTCCTCGACGAAATCGTCTCTTTCGACTGCGAGGGCGGCGAGCACGGCCTCGGCCACGCCGTCGCGAACTACTACCCGAATCCGCAGGACTGGTTCTTTAAAGCTCACTTCTTTCAAGACCCGGTGCAGCCTGGCTCCATCGGTATCGAAGCCATGCTGCAGCTCGTGCGCGAAACCGCCATTCGAAAAGGCATCGCCACTCCGGAAAGCCGCTGCGAGCCTCTTGCCATCGGCCGCGAACACGAGTGGACCTACCGCGGCCAGATCCTGCCCGACGCCGAGCTCGCGACCTTCGAACTCGAAGTCGTAGAAATCACCGAGGATACGATCGTCGCTGATGCCTATCTCTGGGTAAACGGTGAGACCTGCATCTATCGCGCAAAGAACCTGGCGCTGAGGTTCAATGACGGTCCCGAGGCAGCGCGCCACACGACCGGTGCCGAGCTCGCGAATTCGATCTGGCCTACGTGGAACGCGCTCGTCAACGCACCCGAGGGTTGGTACGGCCAGCGACTCTTCACGAAGCTCCTCGAAACCTACGTCGGCCAGGTCTACGGCCTGCATCACGCCATCGATCTCGACGGCCCCGCGATCTACCTCGCCAATCATCAGGTGCAGATCGAGTCGCTGCTACTCGCCACGATGCTGACTGGCACGACCGGTCGAAATACAGTCGCCCTCTCGAATGCCAAGCACGAGACCCGATGGATCGGACCGCTCTCCGAGCGCATCTGGACAAGCGAAGAAGGCCTCGAGAACCCCGACAACATCATCTATTTCGAGCGCGACAATCAGGCGTCGTTCTTCGAGATTCTCGAAGTGATGAAAAGGCGTGTCGCCAATGGCGAGTCGCTGATGATCCATGCCGCCGGGACTCGCAGCACAAGTGCCCGCGACACGACCGAGAACCTGAGCTCGGCCATCCTCGACATGGCCCTCGAGCTCGAGATTCCCATCGTACCGGTGCGCATGACCGGAGGACTCCCGGTCGAGCCCGTCGAGCACAAACTCGAATTCCCGTGGCACCACGCGGCTCAGACCTACTGGTTCGGCCGACCGATTACATCGGACATGCTCGAGGCCCACGTCTACGCCGACCGGCGTCGACTCGTACTCGATGCCATCAACCATCTCGGAACACCGGCACCACTCGGAATGCCGAATCCGGCAAACAAAGAGCTTGCCAACACATACGGTCCCGGCCCCCGCCACGATGAAGTGCTGGCGATCCTCGAAGGGTTGTTCGAGACAGGCCAGGGGGGTGATGCGAACTCCTTCTCAAACTCAAACGCTACTTCCGCACACTACCGCTTGTGACTCACCTGGCGACCCCGTCTGCCTCGATGAGTCGTCAGGCCGAGCAGAATTCGGCCACGAAGTCGTTGGCCGGCTCGTCGCGTAGCTCGTCGATCGAGCCTTCTTGCACGACCTCTCCTTGCTCGAAGACTGCGATCTCGGCACCGAGGGCTTCGACGTCGCGGACATCGTGCGAGACAATCAACGTCGCGCAGTCGAGGCTGACGAGCTTATCGGCGAGGAAGCTTCGCATGCGGCGGCGGGCCGTGGCGTCGAGCGCTCCGAGCGGCTCGTCGAGGAAAAGTAAAACCGGCTCGAGGACCAGCGCGCGGGCCAGCGCCACGCGCTGTTTTTCGCCGCCCG
>CAYFTY010000490.1:0-4209 GCA_964346045.1 uncultured Bradymonadales bacterium
AAGACTTCCCGGCGACCGTCTTCGAAATCGAGGACCGCCGTGACCACGTTTCCGGGCCCGGCCGAATCGACTTCGCGCACCGATCCCGCTTCGGACGGCCAGTTCAGGTCTGATAAAGCCCTCTCGTATTCCCGCTCGCCGATCTGCTCGGGCAAATTCGAGACCAGAGCTTCGATGCGACCTCGGATCTCGTCGACCCTTTGAACGAGTTCGAAACGACCTTCTGCCCGACCAGGTGCGACCTCGGCGACGACCTCACCACCTCCTGCGGGATAGAAGCCGTGACGATGCAGCCGCAGCTCGACTCTGTGACCAATGGCCTCGATCGCTGGTGCATAGACCTGCTCAAGGAAATCGAATCCAGGCGCCATGGGGTTGTGCGTGCCACCTCGCAGTCGCACCGTAGAGGTCGCATCCGCCCTCCAGAGTGCAGGCAGGATGGTCTGCAAAACGAGACCCGTGCTTCCCGCGGTTCCGATGTCGAACTCGAATGCGCCTGCCGCGATTTCTCGCGGACGAAACGTGAGTTCCTGAGAACGCAAGATGGCACCGGTCGTCCTGGCGCGCCCTACTTCGGATGCGGCCTCGACACAGGTGAGGTGTTGTCGCATCAATCCAGGGCGACGACGCTTCCCACGAATCTTGCGAATTTTGAAAGGCTTTCCGGTCACGAGCGAGAGCGTCAGGCTCGTCCTGAGGATCTGCCCGCCGCCCTCGCCTTCTCTTCCGTCGATCTCAATCATTGGATCTCACTCCTACATCGAGCGGGAGCTCAAAATTCGAGAAGAATCCGATTTCGTTCTTCTCTGACGCCTCGACCGTCGCATAACCCGGCCGATATCCTGTGTCGACCATTTCGAAATGCCCCATCGCCCGAACGAAAGCTGCGCTTCGTCGCATGAGATAGGTGATTGCCAGTGGCGTATCGTAGCGGAAATGCGTCAGCGTGCGCATCGCGTGAAAGAGCTGACGCAACGAGAGGTTGAAAAACGGCGGATCGCAGATCACGAAGTCGAACTCTTCGTTGAGATAGACGGGCTGCTCGAGATCCCACCGTCGGAATCCCGGCATGCTCGAAAAACGCTCGTCGATATCGAAGATGGCCACTTCACGGCCTCGCTCGAGCATGGCCTGTGCGACCATGGGTGTGCATACGCAGCAGGGATTTTCGAAGCAATCGACCAACTCGACGAGTTCGTCGATGGTGTCCTGATCAAAGAAGTACTGCTCGAGCTCGTGCTTTTCGTCGATGGTGCTCACGGTGCCTCCTTGGCCCGGGCCGGGCGAATTTGCCTGGCCGAGATGCCCCTCAACACTTCAACGTATATGCCAACACCTGGATTCAAATCTGCTACGGCCTGCGCGGCCCCTTGATTCGTGGACTTTGGACGAAACGCACCAGACGAGTCTGGCGATCGCCTGTCTCGTAATGATATCCATTGATCGCGTCGCTTAGAAAACTCGATAAGGAGCGCAGATGAATCCGAAACCACTGGTCGCCTTTGGACTCCTCGGTACGACACTCGACCGCGGCTCGCAACCGAGTCGCTGGGAGAAATGGCGACCGACCGTCTCGCTCTTTCAACACGAGGATCTTCTGATCGACCGTTTCGAGCTGCTCTCGCAGCGAAAGTTCACGGCACTCTCCGACCAGATCGTCGCCGACATCGAGAGTGTATCGCCCAAGACCGAGGTCTGCGTCCACGACGTCGAATTCGACGATCCCTGGGATCTCGAGCCTGTCTTCGAAGCCCTTCTGGATTTCGCGAGCGACTATCCATTCGACCCGGATCAGGAAGATTACGCCGTGCATATCACCACGGGCACCCATGTGGCCCAGATATGCCTCTTTTTGCTGACCGAATCGCATCATTTTCCAGCGCGACTCGTCCAGACGCGCCCGGCCAAAAAGCGTGAGCGAGCCATTGCTGGCTACGAATTCATCGACCTCGACCTCTCCAAATACGACCAGATCGCCAAGCGATTCGCCGAGGTGACGGCGGCTGATGTCTCGTACCTCAAACAGGGCATCGAAACCCGAAATCCGCGATTCAACGCGATGATGGAGGAGCTCGAGAAAGTCGCTCTGGCCTCGGATGAGCCGATTTTGCTCACGGGCCCCACCGGCGCGGGCAAAACGCAGCTGGCCCGACGTATCTTCGAGCTCAAAAAGAAGCGCGGGCTGGTCGATGGCGCGCTCGTGGAAGTCAACTGTGCGACCCTCCGAGGCGACCAGGCGATGTCGGCACTCTTCGGCCACGTGCGAGGCGCATTTACCGGCGCCGAGCGAGCCCGTGATGGACTCATGGTCAGCGCAGACGGCGGGCTTCTCTTCCTTGATGAAATCGGTGAGCTTGGACTCGACGAGCAGGCCATGCTTCTTCGCGCGATCGAAACACAGACCTTCCTTCCCGTCGGAAGCGATCGCGAGCGTTCGAGCAATTTCCAGTTGATTGCGGGCACGAACCGTCCTCTTTCAGAATCCGTCGCCGGCGGAGATTTTCGCGAAGATCTTCTCGCACGTATCAACCTCTGGACCTTCGAGCTTCCGGGCCTCGCCGAGCGCCGCGAGGATATTGCGCCCAACCTCGAATACGAGCTGCGACGGTTCGCAGCGCAATCGGGCGATCGCGTGCAATTCAATCGCGAAGCCGAGGCTTTCTTCCTCGAATTCGCGCAGTCTCCCGATTCGAGCTGGGACGGAAATTTTCGAGACCTGGGTGCTGCGGTCAAACGCATGGCCACGCTTGCGCCCGCAGGCCGGATCGACCGCGAGACGGTCGAGCGCGAGATCGAACGATTGCGCTCGCGCTGGGTCGGCCGCCGCATGGCTACACATCATGACGAGGCATTCCTGCGTAGGTTAATGGGAAACGAAGCGGTCGACGCCATGGATCGTTTTGACCGCGTGCAGCTTGCCGATACCGTTGCGGTGTGCCGCGAGTGCTCGACCCTTTCCGAGGCCGGGCGACGGCTTTTTGCCGAGTCTCGCAAGCAAAAAACCAACCCCAACGATTCAGACCGCATCCGCAAATACCTGCTGAAGTGGGGCATCGAATTCGACGACATCCACGCGGCCGGCTAGCCCGTACGAGACCATGCCGTGTAGTGCTGGACGCGTCGGTCTACGATATCGAGCGCCTCCGAGGCCGTATCTGCCCCAAAGACGCGTCCATTTCGGGATACCGTTCTCGGCCGTCGAGCGGTTGATCCACCAGACGCGCCGACCATCCCGATGTCGTTCGCATGGCGACGACCAGGCGGTCAATCTTCCAGGCAAGCGCCATCTCAGAGAGGGTCCCAGCACCGCCACCGACTCTGATCACCGCATGAGAGCGGGCGACGAGCCCATTGCGGAGATCGCCGAGGCCCGTGGGGATCACGATATCAGCCCATGCATTGGTGCCGTCCGGGGACGCCCCCGGGAGCATCGCGATGATATCGCCCGGAGTCCATCCATCGCTTTCGCGCGCTTTGCGTGATGCCGCTTCCATCACGCCTCCGCGACCGCCCGTGAGCAGTCGATACTTGTGCCTGACGAATTCGACTCCGAGATCGAACGCCATCTGATAGAGTTGGCTCTTTTCTGAAGCACCGCCGTCGCCGACGATTGCAATGATTTTCTTCCTATCGTTCATCACGCACCTTGAGAAAACCCCGACACCGCGAAAGAATGACGAAAAGCAGAAAACCCGAGCGTATCGCGCAGGCGATCGCGGCCGTTCCAGAGGGCAGAGCATGAGCCACGACAAGCCATCCAAACCCTATCATCACGGGAATCTGCGCGTAGCTTTGATGGATGCCGCCTCGACGATCATCCGAGAAGAGAGCGCCGAAGGACTCACGCTGCGCGCCGTAGCTCAAGCTGTTGGCGTATCTCACGCCGCTCCCTATCGGCATTTTGAGGATAAGGCAGCGTTGGTCGCTGCAGTTGCCGCACGGGGTATTCACCATATGACCCGTGCGATGCAGGCGGCCATCGACGCGCTCGACCAACCGACTCCGCTGGCTCGGTACCAGGCGATCGGGGTCGCGTACGTGCTCTACGCGTGGCGTCATCCCGAGTACTATCGCGTTATGTTCGACGATGCGGTCAGCGATCCTGAACGCTTCCCAGATGTGCATGAGGCCAAAGAGCAATGCTACGCATTGCTACGCTCGGCCATCGTCGATGCGCAAGCCGAGGGCACTGTGCGTCAGCGTGACCCC
>CAYFTY010000491.1:0-1343 GCA_964346045.1 uncultured Bradymonadales bacterium
ACCCGTCGCGCGAAGTCTTTCCACGTCGACACGTGGTCTCCCTCGACGAATGCCAGCGCGCCTCCGCGCCAGCTTGCGTGGTCACTCACCCAGCTCCATGGGGTAAAGTGTTCTTCGAGTGTCGGCGAGGGGTTGATGTGCGGCGTGGGCGTATGTCTCATAGCACCTCTACGATGCAAACGCCGGGGGTCGAGGTTCGCTTCGCTCTCAATTCGATTTCATGCGGTCGAGAGGATCTCAGGCTCGACCCGTGGCAGTTCGTCACCACCTGCATGATTCGGGTCTTCTAATCGCATCTCCTCGTGTTTCATCGACAGCATCAATCGATGGGTGCCACTTCGTCAGCATTAGAGTGGTTGACGAGCCACTGCCGGTGCTGATCACTCTCGGGGAATGCCTTTTGAGCCCGGAAAGGTTACAAAAAGAATCGTGGAAGAATCGACGCCAGAACCATACGAGAAGAATCTCGCCCGCCGATGGTTGCGTCTGCAGAAGCAGTTGCCGACGATCGCTTTCTTTTCGGGATTCGTGTTCGATAGCGCGACCCTCGGTCGACGCATCACGCAGATCGACCTGGGCATGATGTCCATCTACGCATTGGCCGGCTTCATCGCGCTGGTGCTCGAGAGGCGGCCCTGGCGTGAACCTCGACACCACCGATGGGTCGTGATTGGTCTGCAGTTCTTTTTGGGCGCGCTCTTCAGCGCCACCACGGTCGTCTACTTCAAGAGCTCGGGCCATCCCTTCACTTTCGGTTTCGTGGTCGTTCTCTTTGGACTGATGGTCCTCAACGAGTATTTGCACCGAGGCGGCCCGACGAGCGGCATCGTGCGAGCCCTTTATGCGCTATCACTGGCGCTGGTCCTGAATTTCGTGGTGCCGTATTTCATCGGGGTCGTTTCGTGGTGGCTCTTTCCAGTCGCTCTCGCTTTTGCCGGCGGCGCGACTGTGGGCCTCCAGCGTCTGAGTAAACTTCCCCGCTCGTCACTCAAAACGCCCTTTGTAGTTCTGGGAATCACCCTGGTCTTCCATCTTTTTGGCGGGATTCCGCCGGTGCCGCTCGTACTCAAAAACAACCTCGTTGGCGTGGATTTCAAAAAGGCCGATGGCGAATATACGGTCATGGTCGATGAACCCGGCATCCTCGAGAGCATCGGCGTGGTCGAACCCGACGTCGTGGTCGCAGAAGGCGAAACGGTCTGGGGGCTCACCGCCGTATTTGCGCCAGACGACGTAGAAGTGACGATGGAGCATCGCTGGTACCGACTCGACGAAGACGGATGGAAGCGCATCGACACATTGAACTTCGAAATGCGTGGCGGACGCAAAGATGGCTGGCGCTT
>CAYFTY010000491.1:1443-4198 GCA_964346045.1 uncultured Bradymonadales bacterium
CTGCACGCGTGTAAGGTCGACACGACGATCGCGCGCCTTCGCGGCCTCTTTCAACGAAAAGAGGCGGCCGGTGCCTTCTGGCACCCGACCACCTCTTCCTTCTATTCTGCCGCGCCTTCAGGCGCTCTTTAAATGTTGTTTCGCGCCTTTTCCTGCGTCCACGACGAGAGCATCCAGGCGTTTTCTTCCTGAGTCTCGACGAGATCTTCGAGCAGGTTCTGCGTGGCGATGTCGCCCGCGTCGTCGGCGATCGCGATCGTGTTCGCGGTATATTGGTTCAACGATTCGATATCGCCCACGAGGTCGACCACCATCTGATCGGCAGTCGGCGGCTCAAAGCATTCTTCGAGTCGGGTTGTCCGGGCGTACTCTTCGAGCGTCGCCGTCGGAATCATCCCGATTCGCGAGATACGCTCGGCGAGTCCATCAGTCACGGTCGCAGCGTGGTTATAGAGCTCTTCGAATTCCTCATGGAGCTGAAAGAAGCGCTTTCCACGGACATTCCAGTGATAATTTTTGAGCTTCTGCGCGTAGATCGTGTAATCCGCGAGAAGTTGATTCAATTCGTTTGCTACGGTTTGATTCGAACCCATTTTGACCTCCGTCAAAACATTGGAAAGAAGTGAGTTCCACTGCTTCGGTACAGGTTTAAACAGGTTTATCGGATTTCAAGGGACGCCACCGTACACAAAGTCGATATTCATCTTCGCGGCAGCCTCTCGATCGAATTTGAAGAGCGAGTTGTAGCGAGCCCGCGAGCGAATCACGTCGTCAGACTGAGGATCCCTGCGTACCTTCTTGTAAAGATGGCGAGCCGTGCTGCGGCGTTGCTGCAGATCCATGGCCCAGCCCAGGTAGAGGAGGATCTCGGCGCGTCGGTCCTCACGATGGATCGATTCGAGTGCGCGTCGAAACGCACCTTCGGCGCGACGCCCTCTGCCGAGGCGAAGCGAGACGAGGCCGGCCAGCACCCGTAGATAGGGCTCTTGCGGATGTAGTGCCAGCGCGTGCTCGAGCAAGACGATCAGTCGATCGTCAGGCTCATGTTCGGCCGCACGGTGCACCGCGCGCCGATAATATTCAAAGGCTTTGCCCGAAGGACTCTCATGCCAGCCTGGGTAAGGGATGAACGGCACCGAGTCCGTATCTGGAGCCCGCTCGTCGAGCGAAAAAGGCACGAACCATCCGCGGCACACAGGCGAGCGCCCCACGCCAACCCACACGCGCCGCTCGGCCGGCTCGAATACGACACTCGCGACGGTGGTCACATTGACGATCGTCGGACCCAGAAGTCGGTCTTCGCCCGACTCGGGGTCTTCGAGGTCTCCGAGGATTCGGGCGATATCGACCGGTTCAGTCTCGTCATGCAGCCCGACGAGGCACTGTCGAACGCGCGCCTGCCTGGCGAAGTTGCATCGACGATACTCCGGGTAGTAGTCGACCTCGACGTCGACCAATTCGCGGCCCCAGTAGACATTGGCATAGCCGAGCGCGCCCTGGTCTTCCTGCACCCAGCGAAGATGTTCGAGTCCGCCGGCCGCCACTTCGTAGACAGCGGCGCGTCCGGTATCCCCCTCGGTCATCACGTAGGTCCAACCCGACACGGGCGGGTGACGGCGTAGGATTTCGACGGCCTCTTCGATCGTCGAGGCTTCTCGCATCACAATGTCGCCGGCGACACCCACCGGAACACCATGTTCGAGGTCGAATTTCGACGGGAAGTGCTGGTGCACCACGAGGGTGAGACCCGCGCTGTTCATACCGGTGATACCTGCGCCGATGATCCCCGCAGTCGCGACCGAGAGGTAGTCGTGTCCCTGGTCGGGCTCATGGAATGTCACGACCGGGAATCGATCCCAGTAATCGACGCCGAAATAATCGAAATTGCGTCCGTGCAGGACTTTCTGCGAGCGTGGCGGCACGGTGATGGCGCTCGTGCAGCCAAACATCGGTGCCGCGCCGAGTCCGCGCGCAGGCGTCGTGCCGATGACCCGGTGATAGGTACCCAACACGTAGAGGAAAACCTCAGGCATCAGATAGGCACGTAAGACGCGGTCGAGCGGCATGTCGACTTCGTCGGCAAAAGCCTCGACCATCCCCATGAAGGTCTCGGGAACATTATCGGCCAGACGCCTGGCAATCAGCCGATTTGCAGCCCAGTCGATCGCGCCCGCAGCCTTCTTGATCGGAGAGTCCTTGAAGACCTTTTCGAGGTACTCCGCATAAAATGGGATCACGCCGAGATGTGCCTTTTCACGCATCATTCGACCTTGTTGAGCCGCCATTTCAATGGGGCTCCCCGATACCGTCATATAATAGAGTTCGCCGTAGGGTGAGGCGACGAAACCAGGCGCATGGGCATCTTCGACGGTGATGCTGACGGGCGGATTCGTGGGGTCATCCTGGTTCCATGCACGCGCGACGCGCGGCGCACCGCGATTTTCTTCGTGCCCCTTCTGCTCGCTTGCCATCTTCTACCTGCGCTCGAGTACTTCGACCTCATCACCGACGCTCAACGTGTTGCCGAACGTGCGAGCCATGAGGTTCTCACCGAAACATGCGGCACCGTCGATTTTGTTGATACGCGCGAGCGATGCAAGCGGCTCTTTTCCGGTCTTGACCCCGCGGTATTGATCGACCGTGGTTACGACACATCGCGCACAGGGCTTTGCAACGTCAAAGACGACCTCACCGATGCGAATCTTCGCCCAATCGTGTTCTTCGAAAGGTTCTCGACCATCGAGGACGATATTCG
>CAYFTY010000492.1:0-4187 GCA_964346045.1 uncultured Bradymonadales bacterium
CCCGAAGCAAACGACTCGGATGAGGACCCATCCTCGCAGGAAGTCGAGCCGGCTCCCAGAGAAGTCAAGGAGCCAGCCGAAGCCTCGGAACGCACGCCGTCTGAGGAGTCGAGCGGCAAAGAGAACGGGTCTCCCGTGATCGAGCCGTGATCGCAGTCGGCCGAGCCTTCTCGGCCATGGATTTAATTGCGCACATTCCGGGCGTGGGTTAGGCTCAGGTACCGATATGAGTTCGTGACCCCTCGAGCCGCGTTTGCGGCTCAAAGATACGACCTATGGCGCAATCGACGGCGACGGAAGGGCTGGCGCTCTCAGATGTGCTCGACGATCTCAAGATCATCGTCGACGCGATCCTGGAGCAAGACGCGGGGAGTGGCGCTTCCTATGACGTGGTGCAGAAGAGTCTGCCCAACCTCAAGCTCCACATTCTCACCTATATTCGCTTTCTCGAGAATCACGACTACGTCGATTACGATCGAGTCGGTGATATCATCCAGCTTTCGGCCGACGGCGAGGCAGCGTCGCTCGATGAAGATGTCTGGCGCGAGAAAGCCCGCGAGGCGTTTGCTCAGCAACTTTCGATCGACGATGCAGACCCAACGGGAATCCACGTCTCGGATGCCGATTTACTCGACGAATTCGATGTCGAGATGGAAGGCATTCTGGACAGCATCTCCGAGATGGACGGAGAGCCCGAATCGCCGGCGCTGAAGATCAGCGAGGATGATCCCACAGGACCAGACCTCGACACGCCGGACGCGACTCAGCAACAAGATATTCCTGGAGGGGCGAGCATCGATGCAGATGCGGATCTGCCGGCTCCCAAATCCAACCTAAAGACCGACTCGGCCATGAATCATAACGACGGATCGTATCGCGATCGCAGATACTCGACCGGCTCCAACACGGCAGCGAGAAGCTCGTCTTCGTCTTCGCAAAAGCTCTATGAGCGAGAGGAAGAGCTCGGAAGTGGGGGCATGGGAACTGTCTACAGAGGCAAACAGATCAAGCTCGATCGAGCTGTGGCGATCAAAGAGATCAAAGAGATCTTCGACGTCTTTGCCGGCGTTCAGCGCTCGGATATTGTCGCGCGGTTTACCGAGATTACGCAGACCCAGTCGAAACTCATTCACCCGAATATCATCCAGCTCATCGACATCGATACCGATGCGCGTTTCCCCTTCGTGGTGATGCAATATGCCCCGAACGGAAATCTGCGGCGATTGATCGAGGTCGATGGTCGGCCGCCACTGCAGGTCGCGCTGAAATATTTCCTGCAGATTTTGCATGCGCTCTCGACAGCGCACGACGCGGGCGTCACCCATGGGGGTATCAAGCCCGAAAACGTCGTTCTCGACTCGGCTGGCAACGCCATGCTCACGGATTTTGGCATCTCGCAGGTCGTGGAACTCGACAGCAGCAAAGCCAATCAGGTGTATGTCGGCGTGGGAACGGTCGCGTACATGAGTCCCGAGCAATTTCGAGATCCGAATACGGCGAGCGTGAAGAGCGACATCTACTCCCTCGGCATCATGTTCTATGAGATGCTGACGGGCAAAGTACCCGGGCGTCGTTCGCCGATGCCTTCGAGCTTCTATCCCGATATCCCGAGAAAGCTCGACGATATCTTCGACCAGATGTCGATGGATGACGAAGGCGACCGCTATGACTCCGTCGACGAGATCCTCGCCGACTTCTACGGCGCGCCAAAGGTCATGGATATTCTTGACAAGAGAGGCGGTTTCGTCTTCTTGCGCGACCCAATGGAGCACGGCGCCAGCGGCCTCGGACCCATGCCGAGTCATGGCGGGCTCGCCGAGGATTCCTCGGATGTAGGCCTCGGCGAAGAATCGTCTTCGCTCGCAGAGGACTCCTCGGATGTCGAAGACGACGAGGGATTCGAAGAGCTGGCCGATGAAGAAAGTGATGTCCTCGACAAGCTCGACAAATACGGCGAGCTTTTCGACGAGGATGACGAAGGCGATGAGGACGATTCGGAAGGCGAGGAAGAAAACGCCGAAGACGAAGAAGTACCCGAAGAACCCCAAGACGACGAAGAAGGCGACGAGGATGAAGACTGAGTCCGGGATCGGAAGCTTTGCGGGCATGTCGCCCGAAATCCACGAGCGCGCCTGGGTAGCCCCCGGCGCGTTTGTCATTGGTGATGTCTATCTCGGTGAAGGGGCGAGCGTCTGGTACAACAGTGTCGTCAGGGGTGACGTGCACTCGATTCATATCGGTGCCGGTACGAATCTGCAGGACCTTTCGATGGTGCACGTGACCACCGACAAACACGCGACCTATATTGGCCAAGATGTCACCGTCGGTCATCGTGCGATTCTTCACGGATGCACCGTAGGCGACCGCGCCCTGATTGGAATGGGGGCGATCATTCTCGATGGAGCCGAGGTGGGTGACGGATGCTTGATCGGGGCCGGTGCACTGGTGACTCCCGGCACCATTATCCCTCCTCGAAGCGTGTATCTCGGCACACCGGGAAAGGTCGTTCGCGAGGTCACCGACGAAGAGCACGAAGGCTTTCTGAGATCGGCCCGCCACTACGAAAAGCTCGCCGAGCGTCATCGTCGAGCGTGAGCCATCATCGCAAGCCAGTCCTCTCGAAGTGCGTCCCATGTGAATTGCAGGGCGAAATCGCGCGCGAGACGCCAGTCGGGCCGCGCACGAGCCATCTCTTGGATCGCACGCGCCCACACATCGACGTCGTCACCTCGTACGATGCAAGCAGGATCGCATACGGCCTCTGAGAGTCCCGGTGAATCCGAGACGAGGGGGATGAGCCCTGCCAGCTGGGCTCGTATCAATCCGGTTGGAAACCCCTCGAAGCGTCCTCCAATGACCTGCGAAGGGAGCAAGAAGTAGCGCGAAGACGCGAGTAGGCTCTCTCGCTCTTGTCCTGCCACCCACCCATGAAATGATGCTCGTGCTCTTTCTCGGGCAGCGAGTTTCTCGAGTGTTCTACGCTCGGGCCCGTCGCCCGCAATCTCGAGTCTTCCAGGTACGCGAGCCCGCGCGAAAGCGCGAATGGCCAGGTCTATGCGCTTGATCGGAACATGGCGCGACATCACCAGCCAGTCGTCGGTCGTCGGTGCAGATGCCCCGCGCATCGGCACGCCCATAGGTATGACTCGAGCAACGAGCCCGAGTCGGTCGAGTTTTTTGCGCAATGCATGGGACGGCACGGTGAGCGGCCCGCGTAGCGCATGAATCAGGGGGCGACGCGCAAGAGACGGCAGCGCTGCGAGCAGATGGACCCCGCCGGAATGACCGATAATCAACGAAGGAATGTCTTCGAGCCACCCGACGAATCGGGCAATCCATCCCGCCGGAACGAGCCAATGTCCAATGATCAGGTCGGCCCACTCAGCATATTCCAATGCCTCTTGAATCATCGCCAACGCTGCAGGCACGGACAGTAAGGCCAACCAGGGGTTTTCATCTAGATTTTCGGGAGCACCGTCTCGAAAGAAGAGATTCTCTGCCGATGGGGGCGCGTAACGAACCCAACATGGTGTGAGAGCGGAGGGAGCGGTCGAACGCGTCTTCGCCGAGCCGTCGCTCCACGCGAGGACGCGCACCTGGTGCCCTGCCTCGGCGAGGAGCTCAGCGTGCTCCTGGACAAAAATCCCGCTGATATCACCCGGGTAGCGCGGATAGCTACTTGTGATGACCAGGATGTTCACGTCACCACTTGGCCGACACGATGTCGAAATTCATGCCAGGGCACTCGCCGGCTTCGAATGAGCGCGCGAATTTGGTCTTGCCGCGGGCCGAGAGCGTCTTTGGGCCGAGTTCGTGGGATTTGCCGTCGGCGCATGTGAACTCGATCTTGAGGTCGCGAATCTTGCGCGGAGCTTGATTCGCCATGGTCACCACAGCTCGCCATTCTTTGAAGGTTTCGGGTACCGAGTCGAACTCGGCTTTGATCCACGGCATGATATCTCGCTTCCGATTGGCATACGCGCTGTTGGGATACATCTCGATCTTACCGGCTCCGTCGTCGACGCTGTATCGGTAGCGACCGACGACATTCAGACCGAGTAGCCCGACGATCGGTCGGCCTTTGTAGATGCCACTCGGACATTGATTGCAGACGGCATAGGTGACGTTGGTGTGGCGCCGGCCGCCCAGATCGAGGCGGTCAATGAGCCCGAACTGCATGGCCTGCT
>CAYFTY010000493.1:0-4183 GCA_964346045.1 uncultured Bradymonadales bacterium
TGGTGCTGAGGGTGCCCGCGGCGCGAATCGACGGGGCTATGGATGCGATCGAGAGCCTGGCCGATGTTTCGTCTCGAGATATCCAGGTCGATGACGTGACAGCTCGCTACGTCGACCTCGACATTCGCATTCAGAATCTTCGGAAACTCAAAGACCGACTTCAGGAGCTGCTCGACCAGGGACAGAACGTCAAAGAGCTCTTGGAGGTCGAAAAGGAGCTCTCCCGTGTCACAGGAGAGCTCGAGAGGCTCGAAGGCCAGATGCGCGTGATGAAGAACCAGATCGCTTTCGCGACTTTGACGGTCACGGTGGAAGAGGGGGTCTCACCGGGCCCTGTAGGCTGGGTCTTCTATGGGCTCTACTCGGGCGTGAAATGGCTCTTCGTCTGGGATTGAATCAATCTTCGTTGGCTTCGAGCCATCGTTCGGCGTCCATCGCACCCTTGCAACCCGAACCCGCAGCGGTGATCGCCTGACGGTAGACGTGGTCCTGTACATCCCCGACGGCAAAGATGCCGGGCACGTCCGTTTCAGAGGTGTCCGGGTTGGTGCGGATGTAGCCATTTTCGTCCATGTCGAGGACGCCGGCAAAAATGTGGGTGTTCGGGATATGGCCGATGGCCACGAAGAGTCCCTGGACCTCGAGGGTATTTACCTCGCCGGTCTGGTTATTTTCGACACGCAGACCCGTCACGCCTTCTTCTTTACTCCCCAGAATATCGACGACCTCAGAGTTCCAGAGGAATTCGACCTTTTCGTTTTTGAACGCGCGCTCCGCCATGATGGCCGATGCGCGCAGTTCGTCGCGACGATGGATCACCGTGACCTTGCTTGCGAATTTGGTCAGGAAGGTAGCTTCCTCCATGGCCGAGTCGCCACCGCCGACGACGGCGATCTCCTTGTCGCGAAAGAAAAAACCATCGCATGTCGCGCAGGTCGAAACTCCATACCCCATGAGCTCATCTTCGCTCTCGAGTCCGAGCAAGCGCGCTCGCGCACCCGAGGCGATGATCAGGGTGTCTGTCTGATAGGTCGTTCCGTCATCGAGATGTACCGTGTAGGGATGCTCATCGGTTTCGACCTCGGTGATGAGCACTTGATGGATCTCGGTCCCAAACCGCTCAGCCTGCTTGCGCGTCCGATCAATGAAGTCAGGCCCCATGATCCCGTCGGGGAATCCCGGGTAATTCTCGACATCGGTCGTAATGGTAAGCTGACCGCCGGGCTGCGGCCCCTCGAACATGACGGGCTCGAGATTGGCTCGAGCGGTGTAGATCGCGGCAGTCAGACCTGCAGGTCCGCTCCCCATGATGGTTACTTCGTAGTGGTCTTTCTTGAGTTCGACCATGTCTTACTTCTCCGTGGTGGAATCTCCAACGTCGTATGAGATGCCGGTGTCGTGATCAGGTTTCTTATCCGTAGTGCCCGCGTCTTGTGGCGCGGATTCATTTGATTCTTCGAAAGTCCAGGTCGCCAGTACGCGGTCGATCTGGGATACGAGTGTCGATTCTCTTTCGGCAGGCCCCCAGCCCACGATCTGGTATCCCCATCCGTCTCGTGTCGCGTAGGTCGTCACGTATGTGACCTCTCGGCCTTCGACGATGCCTCTGGCGAAGACGGACTGTGCCACACGACCGGCGAGTTTCACCGGGCCCTGTTTGTCGATCGAAAAGTCTTCGATCTCTTCTTCCATGACAGCGATGCTCGCTCGCTTCAGGGCGAGGGCATCGGGAGCTTCAACGCCCGGTATGACGGGCAGTTGCTGCGGAATGACGATGAGGTAATGTGTATCCTCATAGCTTGCCGCGAGGTCGGCGAAGGTATTCAATTTCTCGGCCGACTCGAGCTTCCATCCCAGGGGAAGGATCAGCGCGTAGCCTGCTTTCTCGCTCTCGAATTCGATCGGCTGTGCAGTCTTCTCGGGCTTTTTCTCCTCGCACCCCGAAATCGCAAGGGCGGCGAGAATGAACGCTATGTGAGAAAGACGCAGCATGTCAGTTTCGTTGCGAGGGGCCGAAACTATTCCACCCCTCTCCGCGTGGTGCAACCCTCGTTTTGGTGTGCACTCGCAGGGCCCAGAGAAGAAAGACCCCGCCACGAGGGCGAGGTCGATGCTTGTTACCCGAGCACGATCATCCGTTGAAGTAGAGCTGATACTCGAGCGGGGTTGGCTGCAGACGAGAGGGCACGATTTCCTCGTCGTATTTGTACTCGATCCACGTCTCGATCACGTCTTCGGTGAAGACATTCTCTTTGAGCAAGAAGTCGTGATCATCAGCAAGCGCGGCGAGGGCCTCTTCGAGATTGCCCGGTGCGCTCGGGATCTCGTCGAGCTCTTCGGGCGGAAGATTGTAGATGTCCTTGTCGATGGCGGCGCCTGGGTCGAGCTGGCGCTCGATGCCGTCGAGTCCCGCCATGAGCAGCGCCGCAAAGGCGAAGTAGCCATTGCAACTGGGGTCCGGAGTTCGGAACTCCAGGCGTCGCGCATTGGCGCTCGAGGCATACATCGGAATGCGGATGGCCGCTGAACGATTGCGGCTCGAGTAGGCCAGCTTGTTGGGGGCTTCGAATCCCGGCACGAGTCGCTTGTAGCTGTTGGTCGTCGGATTGGTGAACGCGATGATCGCAGCTGCGTGTTCGAGGATTCCAGCAATGAAGTGCAGCCCCATCTGACTCATGCCGGCGTATTTGTCGCCTGCAAAGAGGTTCGCTCCGTCCTTCCAGAGGCTGACGTGAATGTGCATGCCGCTGCCGTTATCGCCCGCCATGGGCTTGGGCATGAAGGTAGCCGTCTTGTTGTGGCGACGTGCGACGTTGCGCACGATGTATTTGAACCACTGGAGCTTGTCCGCCATGGTCACCATCGTGTCGAAGCGCATTCCGATCTCTCCCTGACCGGCGGTGGCGACCTCGTGGTGATGGGCATCGACATCGATACCGCACGCTTCGAGGGTCATGGACATCTCGGTTCGGATGTCATGCAGCGTGTCGAAGGGCGGCGCAGGGAAGTACCCTCCCTTATGTTCGGATTTGTATCCGAGGTTGGGCCGCTCGTCGCGCCCGGTATTCCAGGCCGCTTCGACGCTGTCGATGGCATAGAATGACGTGCTTGGCTTGAGGTCGTAACGGACATCGTCGAATACGAAGAATTCGGCTTCGGGACCGTAATACGCCGTGTCAGCAATACCGGTCGACTTGAGGTACGCCTCGGCCTTCTTGCAGACGTGACGCGGGTCGCGCGAGTACGGCTGACCCGTGATTGGATCTGAAATGTCGCAGATGAAACTCACCGTCGGCTCGGCGGGAAACGGGTCGATGCGAACGGTCGACGGATCGGGCGTGACGCTCATGTCCGAGGCATTGATGGCCTGCCAGCCGCGGATCGAAGAGCCGTCAAAGCCAAGCCCGTCTTCGAAAAGCCCCTCATCGAGGCGATGAGCCGGGATCGAGAGGTGCTGCCATGTGCCCGGAAAGTCTTGAAATTTGAGATCGATCATGCGAGCGCCGTGTTCCTTGGCGAACTTGATCGCGTCTTTGACCTCTGCTGATTTCGATTTCGACATGTTGATTCACCTTTGAGTGACGATAGATAGAGCGATTTGCGATTGGGTTACGAAAGAGCTTCGGGACCGCTTTCTCCGGTCCGGATCCGTATGGCTTCGTCGATGGGGATGACGAATATTTTTCCGTCGCCGACATGGCCGGTCCTCGCGCCCTCAGTGATCGCTTCGATGGCCGGATGCACCAGGTCGTCGGCGACGACGACCTCGATTTTGAGCTTGGGGACAAAGTCGATCACGTATTCGGCGCCGGGATAGACGGGGGCTTTACCACCGCCGCGCCCGAATCCTTTGACCTCAGAAACAGTCATGCCCCGGATACCAATCTCGTCGAGTTGATCTTTGATATCGTCAAGTTTGAATGGTTTGACGATCGCTTCGATCTTCTTCATCGAGACCTCCGAAAAATTGCCATCGGCGATGGGCGCATCCTTCTAACGCACCGTGTCATCCAATGCAATTCAAATCGTTCAAGTCCCCAAGAATCAAGGTATGACGCGATGTGTCAATCAGCGTCAGTGAGGACCAATGCGGTCGAACTCAGAAGATCTTCGAGCGTGCGTCCATCGCGGCTCACCCACGCCCATACAAATCCGAGCCCGAGGCTGGCCCAGCTCAAAAGCG
>CAYFTY010000494.1:0-4179 GCA_964346045.1 uncultured Bradymonadales bacterium
CGGCATATCCCGCGCCTCGGCAGGATCCTCGAGGCGATCGACTTCATCTTCCAGGAAGCCGAGCGAATGGAGATTGTCGACCAGATCTTCGTGGGTGTTGGCTCAGACTTTGGCCGTACGCCAGGCTACAACGGCAACAACGGCAAAGATCACTGGCCCATCAACTCGATGATGCTCATGGGACACGGAGTCCCGGGCAATACGGTCGTCGGGGTGACGGATCCGCGCCACGGACCGCTCTCGATCAATCCCGAAACGTTCGAGCAGGATGATAGCGGGATCCGCATCCGACCCGAACATATCCACGCAGCAATTCGAAAACTGGCCGGCGTCGAGCGCAGTCCGCTGGCCTTGCAATTCCCCGTCGATGTAGAAACCGAGTTGGACTTGTTCCGGAACGGCTGAGTCACGGGGAGGTGGCGCAGAAAAGGCTCCGGTCACCCGGAGCCTTTTTTGCTTCTTGAAGACACCTCGATGAGCATCGCCGATGTGATTGAGGAACTCCGACCGGAAACCCAAAAGGCTCCGGTCATCCGGAGCCTTTCACACACCATGTCGGAGCCATTCGGACCCTGATCAGGCCGGCTCTAGTTCACGACTCGATGCTTCAGCCGATTCGAATTGCTTTCTCCACCGCTCCTCGAGCAGATTCGCGAGCTCGCGCATGTAGACAACTGCGTGGTCTCGATTTCGATAATCGAGTGGCTCGTCCGAATCGATGCGTGCAAGCACCGCGTCGTCACCGAGTCGTTCGAGATTGGCGATATCCATCACGTTCATTCCGACACCGACCATTTTGTCGATCACGGTGTCCAGCGGATATCCGCTCTGCGGACAGTATTCGCGCGCCTGCTCGGACCAGTCGCCGTGATTCTCGAGAGCCATCTGATGGATCTCTTGCTTGGAAAGAGTCGTCAACGTTTGCGCCAGGTGTCCGCAATTGCAACTTCCCATGTGATTCCAGTGAAATTTTACGCCGTCTTCGAGGCGATCTGCGGTAGCGCGTAATGCAGTGATCAATTCGATTGTGGGTTTCGCCATGGATGCTCCTGTCTGAGCGAGTACTCCCTTCGCAAATAATAACGAGCAACCGTCCGGATGTCTTCCATCATCGGTTCTACGTCATGTCTATTCGGGATTCTCGAGATCGATTTAGATCCAATTCCCGGCACTGTCGTTTGGATGATTGTCAGCAAGAATCGAAACATCGGAGCCCTGAAATGACATCTCGTATCTTCCCTGGAATCATTATCGCCCTCGCTGTCTTGACGCTCTCGAGCCAGATCGCGGTTGCGCAGAACGTCAAGCCGACGGTCCGCTCGACCGCGGGTGGAGCGCTCGACATAAGCACGCGGATCTCGAACGGCTATCTACCAAAGCATGCGACACAAGAAATCTGGGCCACGATCAAAGTCGATGGTGGAGATGCCGTCCTCTCCGGAGATCGTGCTCCGCTGAATCTTGCGCTGGTCATCGATCGCTCGACGTCGATGAGTGGGGGAAAGCTCGAAGAAGCCAAGGTCGCCAGTCGCCGGCTGGTCGATATGCTCTCGCCTCAAGATCGTCTGGCGATTGTGAGCTATGGATCCGACGTGTCGACCGAGCTTGAATCTCGTCGCGCAACGCCGGCGAATAAGGAGCTCTTTTACAACGCGATTGCTCGGATCCAGCTCAGCGGAAGCACCAATCTCTCGGGTGGATACGTTCAGGGTGTCCGGGAAGTCATGCCCCATAATCGCGATGACTCGGTGAATCGAGTCCTTCTCTTGAGCGATGGTCAGGCCAATGTCGGCATTACGCAGGTCTCTCAATTGCGCAGTCTCGCGAGTCGCCACCTCGAAAAGGGGGTATCGCTTTCGACTATGGGGATCGGACTCGATTATAACGAAGAGTTGATGACCGCGATGGCTGAAAACGGAGCGGGCAATTACTATTTTATCGAAAATGAGAAGGCGCTGGCTTCGATCTTCGAGAAAGAATGCAAAGGCTTGAGCGCGACGGTCGCAAAACGGACGGTTTTGACGCTCACCGTAAAGCCGGGCGTAGAATTGCTCGAGGTTCGGGGCTTTCCCTATAAGCTCAAAGGCAATCAGGCTCGCATCCAGCTTTCGGAGTTCTTCGCAAAGCAGACCAAAGATATTGTCGCGCGTCTCAGCGTTACCACTTCAGCGCCCGGTCTGATCCCTATTCTCTCGGCGCGTCTTGATTACGAAGACGTTGCGCAGTCCAAGCGGGTCAACGCCACGACTTCGGTGTCGGCCGTCGCGACCTCAGATACCAAGAAGCTCGCAACGGTCGAAAAGGACGTGATGAAGAGGGTGGAGCAGGTCAAGATCGCCAAAACGTTCAAGGACGCGTTGGATGCCTACGAGACAGGCGATCGGGTAAAGGCCGAGAAGCTCATCGCCAAACAGCGTCAAGAGACCGCGCAAAACGCCCGGGTCTACGACTTCGAGAGCGATGCTTCTTTTGAGCGCGTCGATGACGAGCTCAAAGAGATGCAAAAGCAGATGAAGCGCGCCCGTTCTGGCTCGGCCGAGGGTAAGCGCCTGCGCAAATCCCAGAAGAAGCGAGCTTACGATATCGCGAATACCGCCGACGCTTTCTGAGCGAGGCACATTGATTCTCGCCGGGGGGCGAGGAAGGAACCGGAGGTGCTTGGGTTCGAACGTCGACGATCACAAGGGGAACCACCTCCGGTTCTTCATTTCTTGTTCATGACTCCTGGGTCTCGAGATGAATCAGATAACGCTGTTTGAGCTCGAGCTGGTCGGCAGCGCTTCCATTTCGGATTCCAATCTCGAGAAAATTCGTGCTGTTGAAATACGCGACCGGATCATTGCGCGACACGTCGGCGAAGGTCTCGGCGAAGGGAGCTCTGGTTTCGCCCACACGTACGAATTCTGGCGTCTTGCCTGCGGCCTCCATGGTGGTGCGCGAAAGGTTCGTCACGACATTTCCAAAATGGTCGATGTGCACGATTCGGCATTCGATGCCATGTTCTTTGAGCAGCGGCCCGATCTCAGGCAATCGGACGAGGCTGTCAGTTGCGATCGGCGTGCCGATCTCTTCGAGGTCTTTTCCGGTCGAGAGATGGGCCGCGCACGGCGAGAAAATGTCCCGCCCGTGAAATGTTTTACTCACGCGGTCGAGATGGAAATCTGGATTGTCGAGAACCACGGATCGCTGGGGCGGCTGACGCTCGTAGATCATGTTGAAGAGGCCATTATCAGGACCGACGAGAAGCAGGTCCTCGGTCTCGACCGCGACCGCACGCCGCGAAGTGCCGACACCCGGATCCACGACACCCAGAACGATCGATTTCTCGGGCAGAAACGGAGCCGACGTCGCCAGTAGGTACGAGCCCGAGAGTACGTTGTGAGCGGGGACCTCGTGGCATAGGTCGATCATGCGCACGGCCGGATTGATCCGGTGGATCACCGATTTCATGATGCCTACGTAGGCGTCGCGATATCCGAAGTCCGAAATGAGGGCAATAGGCTGCGTCACGTTTGCTCCTGAGGCCAACTCTTCAGCGCGAATACCACGAGACGCAACGTGGCGAAAGGCGACACAATGCCAAACGTCAGTTCGTCAGATGTTTCTGGTCAGGGCAACGGGCATCCCATGGGTGTTGGAGGTTCAGATGGAATGGTTCGAAATTCTGGTTCTCGTGCATCTCGCATCGACGTGGTTCATGGTCGGCCTCATCTGGTTCGTCCAGGTGGTGCACTATCCTCTCTTTGCTGAGGTCGGTCGCGACTCTTTCGCCGAATACGAGAAACGACATACGATTCAGACGAGCTGGGTCGTTGGACCTCCGATGCTTGCCGAAATCTCGAGCGCCGCCTTTCTCGTCTTCGCGGATTCGTCACTCCTCGACTCGACGGCCTTCGTAGCGAGCCTCGTTTTGCTCGGTGTGATCTGGGCGTCGACCGCGTTGTTTCAGATGCCCATGCACGGACGGCTTTCCCATGGATTCGAGGCGAGTGTGCACCGACGGCTCGTCGGGTCCAACTGGATTCGGGCTTTTGCATGGAGTCTTCGAGGAGTGCTCGTTCTTCTCGTTTTTTGGGCGCTTTAGCGGGTCCGACAGGCGAACGTTTACGATTGGCGCTGAATCCACGATAATTTGGGTGTCCACTTCAAGGGAGCCCAACGTGAGCAAGTTCAAGCTCA
>CAYFTY010000495.1:0-4167 GCA_964346045.1 uncultured Bradymonadales bacterium
GACGCGACAGCCACCCTGGGCGACATTCTGCGAGATCGCCTTGGACTCGCTGAGTCCGCGCACCAGGCGGATTCTGGAGCTGAAGAAGAGTGATATGCGGGGGTGAAAACCGGTGGATCTTCGATTTTGAGCAGATCCGACCGGTTTCGTTTTTCGGACCAACCGATGTCGGGGCCAGTCATGACGAGTTTTCATGCGGCTAAGGTCGACATTGTGACAGTCCGTTGACACGCTATGGGGCGTTCGTTAATGTGCGCCCCTTGACTACACGTGCAAATTTGACTGGTTCAATCAATTTCAGGAGTGCTCAGTATGATGCAGCGTATTTTCAGACTTGCCATTGTATGTATGGCAGCATTCGCACTCGTCGCCTGTGGTGACGACGGCGATGAGAAACAAGACAACAACACAAGCAATAATGGTAATAACGCGAACAACGTGAACAACACGAACAACACCGCGAATAATACCAATAACGAAACGAATAACACGACGAACAACACGACGAATAACAACAACAACAACAATAACAATAACAATAACGACCAGCAGTGCTCGCAGCCTCTCGAAACCTGCACGCCGGGTGAGGCGACCGACGCTCGCTTCGTATGCGCCGACGCTGGCAACGGCCCGCTTTGCTACAGCGCGTGCACTCCCCCGGCGGAGGGTGAGAACGATCCTTGCCAGTCGGGTCAGGTTTGCCTTGCTGCTTCACAGGGTGGTCCGACCTTCTGCCTTCCGTCGCAGTGCGCCGGATGGGCGGACACCACCGGTTGTGACGACGAAGTGATGGCCAGCCCGGGTGACTACCCGAATGGCGCGACCTGTATTGGCGCGCGCAACAGCGCGTTCCTTTGCCTTCCTGCCGGCATGGGTGGACAGGGTGACGATTGCGAGGCTGATTCAGCGTGCGGTCCCGGACTTCTCTGCGCGTTCGGAACGTGCTCGGCCGTGTGCGAGGGCGATAGCGCATGCGACGATCCCGCCGGAGAAATCTGCCTTGGAGCTGATGAGGCTGATTTCCTCGCTGCAGGTGTCGGCCTCTGTGAAGTGGGTTGCGAATCGTATACGACGGGACAGTGCCCCGATGAACTCGGTTGCCGTCCTGTCACTGCCGAAGACGGTGTGTGCGTCGAAGTTGGCGACAAGGGCGAGTGGGAGCCATGCGACCCGGGAACCGAGATGGCACCGCTTTTCGAGTGCGGTGAGAACACCCGCTGCGTCGTCTATCAGCAAGAGGACATGGAAACCGGTGAAGAATTGATCGCTCGCTGCATCCCTTACTGCAATGCGGCCGCAGCCACGCAGGACGATGCCAATGCGACCTGTGGCAATACTGATGATTACTGCCAACAACTCTTCGACGGCGACCCGTCTCCGACAAGCGGCGGTTGCGTCGATACCTGCGAGGTCAGTGAGTATGGACAGGATACCTGTCGCGGAACAGAAAACGGATGCTCACCTGTTCCGAGCCTCGACCTCCACGTCTGTAACCCGGTTGGAACGGCTCCCGTCGGCGAGGCATGTGATCCGACCCAGTTTGCTCAGTGCGCCGAAGGTTCGCTCTGCCAGCCATTCGGTAACGGTGGCGGCGAATGCATCAGCTTCTGCGACACGTCAACAGACCCGAACACATCACTTCAGTGCACCGGCCAGCAGAGCTGCCTCGACCTCGGCGAGACGACGTTCGAATTCGGTCGTTGCGCATACGAATGCACCGCGACGGATTTCGCGGACAACAGCTGCCCGCCTCAGCTGAAGACCTGCTTCGCGGTCGATGGTATCGAAACGTGTCAGCCTTCGGGCTCGACGGCCGCGGGCGATCCGTGCGATTCGATCCTCGAGTCGACCTGCGTACGGGGTCACACCTGTCAGAATGACGTCAACGCATTCGGCGGAACGCAGATGGACCTCGAGCAGCCCGGTACCTGCAATCCCTATTGCGACCCATTCGGTGACGGAACTGATTGCGGAGATGGCCAGGACTGCGTGGTCAACCTGCTGCAGCCTTTCGTCTCGGTCGGTGTTTGTGCCGACCGTGGCCAAAACATGGAGGCTACCGAGCCCTTCGGCGCATGCACCGAAGTCGACCGCACCTGTGGGCAGCGCGGTACCTGCGTCGAAATCCAGGGCATGAATCTGTGCTACATCTTCTGCGATCCGGATTCGACCGACGCAGAAAACTGCCCGGGAACCTCGACCTGTGAGACGCAGATCACAAATCCTGACAACGGACAACTCGTTGACATCGCGAACGGCGAATACGGGGTTTGTCTCTAATCGCTACGGCGTGAGAGCTTTGAAGCCCGGTCGCGTTTGCGGCCGGGCTTTTCTTTTTGATGGTTCTTTTGAAAACCTCAGGGGTTCTGCATAGCATAACACCGACTACTTTGAGGGATCTCATGGCCAGCCGCCCCGCGCGCTTCTTTCTACTCAGTATTTTCCTTGGTCTTAGCTTTCTGACGGGCTGTTCCGACGACCCATGCCCAGAGGGCTGCGCCGAGGGAGAGTCTTGCGTGAGCGGGCAATGTGTCGCGACAAGCGCCGACTGCGAGGATGGGTGCGCCGAAAACGAGCGGTGCGTGAACGGCTTCTGTATCGAAGCGCCTTCGCCCTGCGATGAAGTCGGCGTGGTCTGCGATCCGACGCAGGAGTCAGCCGACGGCTTCCTCTGTGTCGATCTCGATGGTCCAGGGCCCGAGCCGGGACAATGTCTCTCGAATTGCGGCGCGGGGGGGGCGTGCGATCTGGGGGCTCTCTGCTTTTTTGTATCTTCACCGTTGGACGCTCCTTGCTCGACCGATGCGGAGTGCGAAGAAGGGCTCGTTTGCCAGCAGGGAGCGTGTCGCCAGACGATCTGCCGACCTTCGGAATGCGAAGGGTATCTCGACGGAATCGAGACCTGCGAGGAGATCTACGGCGGCACCGGTGCGTTCGGATATGAGGCACTCTGCGCCGAAGTCGGCAATGACGCCGCGTATTGTTTCTCGAGTGGACCGCGAGCGAAGGGAGAAGCATGCGTTGCGCTGGCAGATGCAATCGACGTCGGCGATTTCGGAGCTGTATGTGAGCCAGGGCTCGGATGCGTCGATGGAACCTGCCAGACGGCCTGCAGATCAGACGAGGAATGCGGTGGGGAAGAAACCTGCCTTCTGGCCGAGGAGAACTTTTTCGGAGAAGGTGTGGGTTTTTGTGCTGCATCGTGTACGCCTTTCGCAGGCGGCAGCGAGTGCCCGGTCGGCCAGGATTGTCGCCCGGTGGCGCCCGGCGAGGGACTCTGTGTTCAGACCGGGGACACGCAACCGTTCGAATCATGCACGCCCGGCACGAGCGAGTGCGTCGAAGGCACGACGTGCGTCCAACTCCAGGGCCAGAATGCGGCGACGGGTGCTCAGGCACTGGCGCGGTGCATGCCGATCTGCGATGTGAGTGCAGGGCCGGCGAATCCCGACGGCTCAGTGGGTGATGCTGCCCAGGCTCAACGCGACGCAACCTGTCCGAACCCACCCCCGGCACCAGCAGGATTGCAATTCGTTCATCTGGCTTCGAGTGTGGGCGCGATCGACATTTATCTGGCTGACGACAGGGAGCCGACGTTTGCCAATGTGCCCTACGGAGCGAGAACTGACGCCGATGATAGGACGGAAGGCGCCCAATTTCTCGAGCGGGATGCAGGCGCGCTCGCCTTTCGAGCCCTGCCAGCGGGTGCGCCCCGCACCGATCCCGAATTGATCGGTGGAACGCTGGCACTGAGCGCCGGAAGTGGGGAGACCCGAGCCCTGATTGCCGAGCCAGGCACGACGGATTCGGCATTCGCGCTACCGACCGGTCCAACTGAGCTCGCGACGGCGAATGATGCTGCAGTCAGGGTGTGGCATACCGCTTTTGATGCCGGCGAAGTAGATGTCGTCGCGGTGCCTGCGGGAGACGATCTGAGCGATCCATCGCTGCAGGTCGGAATCGCCAACTCCTTGGACACCGGAGGTGCGGCGCAGGCGACGCTTAGCCCGGGTGACTGGGATGTTCTGGCCTTTGCCGCCGGCGACCCGCGTGTCGATCGTGCCGATTCGCTCGCCTCTTTGAGCGGTTTGACGCTGGGCGAAGACGACGCGCGCGAGCTTTTCCTGGCAGGTACGATTGATCCCACGGATCTGGCCGCACTCGAAT
>CAYFTY010000496.1:0-4163 GCA_964346045.1 uncultured Bradymonadales bacterium
GTGGAAGAAGATATGGGTGCGGACGCGGAAATCGACATGTTCGTCTGCGAACCCGAAACCGACCCCGAGTTTTGCGAAAGACTCGAGAAGAACTGCGGAACCGTAACCGACCTCGATAATTGCGGTGAGATGCGTCAGGCACAGTGCGGAACGTGCTTAGAACCAGCGGTCTGTGGAATGGATAATGTCTGCTCGTGCGACGCCGAGACCAACGAAGAATTCTGCAGCCGACTCGGCGCCGACTGCGACGATCTCACCGCCGTTGACAATTGCGGCCGCGAGCGCACAGTAGATTGCGGAAGTTGCGACGGAAACGAGGTCTGCGGCGAGCGAAGCCCCAACGTGTGTGGCTGCCCCTGCGATATCAACGGAACCTGCTATCCCGAAAATGCGCCCAATCCGTCGAACCCCTGCGAGATCTGCGACCCCACGTCGAGCACGACAGATTGGACTGTCGACGTGGGCGCTACATGCAGCGATGGCGATGCTTGCACGGTCGATGATGTCTGCACAGCTACTGCAACGTGTGAGGGAGTCGCGAGAGATTGCTCGAGCGAAGACTCAGAATGTGCCGATGGGGTCTGCGATCCCGCCAACGGCAATTGCATCGCACAATTCAAGCCCAACGAAACTCCATGCTCGACCGATAATGTCTCATGTACAGTCGACCAGTGCATCAACGGCGCCTGCAATCACGACGAGATCGTCATGGGCGAATGCCGTATCAATGGCACCTGTTACACTCTCGGAGACTCGAATCCATCCAATGAATGTCAGGCCTGCCGACCCACCATCTCGCAGTCTCGGTTCTCGAGTAAAATGGACGGGGACCCGTGCGCAGGAGATTCGCTCGGCTGCACCGTCGACCAGTGCGTCAGCGGAGTGTGCGATAGTTCGATGGTCGGAAGCGGCACCTGCCTTGTCTCGGGCACCTGCTACGCGATGGGAGACCCAAACCCCTCGAATGAATGCGAATCCTGCCAACCCAACACCGACCAAACTTCGTTTAGCGCGGTCGCTGAAAATACACCCTGCACGGGCGATTCGCTGAGTTGCACCGAAGATCTCTGCAAGCGTGGAGTCTGCGATAGCTCGACGATCTCGTCGACCAGTTGTCTCGTAAACGGCACCTGTTATGGCTCGGGCACCGAATCGCCCACGAATGAGTGCGAAGAATGCGTGCCTGGCACCAGTCAGACCTCATTCTCACCCAAGACCGACACGACCTCGTGCGCCGGTGATGGACTATCATGCACTGTCGATCAGTGTATAAGCGGCGTTTGCGATCACACCACGCTGCAGACGAACACCTGTCTCATCAACGGCACCTGCTACAATCAGGACGATGCGAATCCGTCGAATCCGTGCGAAGACTGCAACTCGGCAACCCCCCGGGTCTGGAGCGATAAGGATGGCGATTCCTGTGACGACAGCCTCACCTGCACCGGCGATGGCGTCTGCAGCGGAGGCGCGTGTGATCCCGGGACCGTGACGACTGGATGCCTGATCTCGAGCATGTGCGTGGCTGAGGGAGCCTTCGAAGATCCGAATCTGTGCAACGTTTGCGACTCGACGACAGACACGACGAGCTGGACCCCGCTCGCCATGGGCCAGACCTGCACGGACGACGGCTTTGCATGCACCGAAGACGTGTGCGACGGCAATAATAATTGCGTGCATAACGTCACCACGGGTTGCCTGATCGATAGCGCCTGTCATGAGGATGGTGATATCAATCCGCAGAACCCCTGCGAGGTCTGTACTCCTGGGACGAGTACGACGAGTTGGTCACCGGTCACGGCCGGCGAAAAGGGTGGGTGTGGCGGAGGCACTTCTTGCGCCTGCCGTGCGAACGGCCAGTGCGAAAACCCGGGCGGAAGCTCCTGCTGAATCAGGTCACGCGCTCGGCATGCGTGTAGATATTGCATCGACCCTGTCGCACAAAACCGCAGAGCGTTACGCCAAAGGCCCTGGCGACTTCGACCGCAAGGCTCGAGGGCGCTCCGACGGCAGCTACGATCGGCGCGCCCGCCGCCACGGCTTTTTGCAGAAGCTCGAAACTCGCGCGTCCGCTCAGGACGACCACCGAGCTTCGAAGCGGCAGTGCATCATCCTTCCAGCAGGCCCCGACGAGTTTATCCATCGCATTGTGGCGCCCGACATCTTCACGAGCGAGCAGAAGATTTCCTTCGCAATCGAATAGACCGGTTGCGTGCAGACCTCCGGTACGCTCGAAGAGTGACTGGTCATCGAGTAGTCGCCCCGGCAGCGATTGCAGCACGTCGGCGCTGATCGATGCCGCCGAGTCGACGGCCTCATACCCGGTCATTTCGAGGGCCTCGAGCGAACTCTTGCCGCAGACACCACAACTCGAGGTCGTGTAAAAGTTGCGCTGGAGGCGCACCAGATCGACATCAACACCCTCGTCGAGTTCGACGCGCACGACATTCTGATTCGTACCGTCGCCACAATGAACGACTTCCACGACGTCTTCGAGAGAGTTCAGAATACGCTCACCAAAGAGAAAGCCGAGCGCCAGTTCGAAGTCGTCGCCAGGGGTGCGCATCGTGATCGAGATGGGTTGCTGACGAGGTCGACCCTTGCGGCGAAATCCCAGCCGGATTTCGAGCGGCTCTTCGACGATCACCTCGTCCTCGAGTGACGAGATCGCGCCGTTTCGGATTCGTCGAATCTGCACTGTCCGGGCGTGCTCTTCACTCTTCTTCATCGCCACTCTCATACAATGTTTGCGCTCTTCTCAGATCGGCTTTTGTATTGATGCTCACCAGCCGATGAAAATCTTCGGGCGGCGACACCCTGGCTGCCTCGAGCGCCTCGAGCAGCCGCCAGGCAGGCTGGTCTTCCCAGCCCTCCTCGAGTGCGATCTGCTGGGGCCGAAAGACCGAAAAAAGCGGCTGCCACGCTTTGGAATCGTAAAACGCCGCCGCCCTGTGTTCTGCAGCTTCGAGCAACGCCCACCATCTCGGCTCGAAGGTCGGCATATCACAGGAGATCACACGAATGGATTCAAGCCCACGTGTACGACTGTGCTCGATCACATGTGCAATCGCCGCCGCCGGGCCTGCTCCAGGTGCGCGGTCTACGAGGCGGGGGACACGACTCTCTAGCCAGGTGAAGCGAGCCGGGTCGTCGACGACCAGAACGGGGCCTTTCGACTTGCGCAGCAGGGTCTCGACGACCGTCGAGTCGCCGAACCGTGCTCGGGCTTTGTCGCCGTCGAATCTTGAGCTCTCGCCGCCGCAGAGGATGTAAGTGGTCATCATGCGATCGGCAGGTCATCGAAAACGTCGTCGCCCACCCGAAACTCGACCTCGAGATCGGCTTTGAGTCGAAGCTGCCCCAAGAGCGCTTTATACGGCTCGATATCGTAGTCGGGCTGGTGGATCACAAAGCGAGTCGCCCACTCGTTGAGCTGGTGAGTCAGACGAAAGCTCACTTCGTTTCGGACGCCGTGCAGCGAGAGCATCCCTCGAACTTCGAGCGACTCACCATCACGCTCGACTCGGGTCGACTCGAATTCAGCCCCGGCGAATTTACGGACCTCGAGCACGTCTTTGACGATATTCTTTTCGATCTTTTTTCGGTCCTTGGCCGAGATGTCGTCGCGGTCGAGCTTTCCATTATGCATCGCCCCGAGAACCTCGAGGCTTGCAGGATCAAACTCTGCACGGATCTGGCCGTCATCGGATACTTCGACCTCGAAACGGTTCACCTCAATTTTCAGATCGTGTCCGATGGGCGCGAGCATCCCCTCTCGCTCGGTATAAACGAATACGTCTGCCTCTTTAGCATCAAATTTCTTCATGATATCACCAGCTACTTCCACCAGAACTCGAGCTCCCAAATGAGGACCCCGATGAAAAGCTCGAAGACGAAAACGACGAGCTCGACGAAGACGAAAACGAACTCGAGGAGTACGAACTCGAGTTCGAGGAACCCCACGAAGAGTGTGACGAGCTAGCCGCCGCGGCGCGGGCCTCTGCAGCGCGTCGCTTGCGAGCAGCCTTGGCCCTGGCGTCCGACGCCGCATCGTTGGCATCTCGTCGCGACTCGCGAGCATATTCGAGCACGCCTTCATAGTCACGCGAATCCATCGCGGAGTGCGCACGTTCAAGCGCAATTTTGGCGGCCGAGAGCTCGGC
>CAYFTY010000497.1:0-4162 GCA_964346045.1 uncultured Bradymonadales bacterium
GCACTGGCCCTCTCTTGCCAGACTCGAGAAATCAACCAAAAACCATCGGGCAAGGTCGTATTCAGCGACGACTTCGAGCGCGATTCACTCGGTGAAAACTGGCATCGAGGTACGGGAGAGGCAGGGCAGGGCAAGTGGCGAATCCAGGACGGTTGGCTCTCGGCCCGCAACATCAAGAATGACCCGCTCTGGCTTGAAGTCCCATTGCCCGACCAGGTGCGCGTCGAGTTCAAAGCTCGTTCACTCACCCAGACCGGCGATCTGAAATTCGAGGTCTTCGGCGATGGAGAAAAGCACGAGAGCGGCTATGTCGTCATCTTTGGCGGGTGGAATAATTCGTTGGATGTGATCGCGCGGCTCGACGAGCATGGCGATGATCGCAAGGCGCGAAAGTCTGCCGGTGTCGTTCCCGATCGCGAGTATCTGATCGCGATCGAACGCACCGACGGCGAGTTGAAATGGTTCGTCGATGGCGAGTTGAAGATGAATTATCCCGACGCCAAACCGCTGCGTGGGCCCGAGCATGCCTACTTTGCGTTCAATGACTGGGTTGCCCCGGTGCAATTCGACGACGTCAAGGTCGTCGACCTTTCGAAGTGAGAACCTCGCCGGGTGACGCATCCTGGCGATATCTGATATAACGGCTGCATCGAACGACCCCAGAACGAAGCTTTCTATGGAAACGCGGACTATCCTTCAGATCGTGCTCGGCGTGATCATCGTGTCGATCGTCGGTCTGGGCTCTTTCATCGTCTATGAACTGACGCGCGAGGCCGAGACAGTCGTCGTCCAGGAAGTCGTCGACGCAGAGAAAGAAGAACGTATCAATCCCTGGTCTCAGCGCGGGGATAGTGCCATCGCCCTTGTCAAAGCTCAGATGGTCGAGCCGCCTCTCTTTCCCGACAAAGAAGAAGATAAGAAGAAAGACGAGGAACCGCAGAAGGTCAATGTGGGCGAGGTGCTCGAGAATCGAGAGTTCGTCAAAAAGATCATGAAGATCTCGGCCGAGCCTTCGGGATGGGAGGCCATCTGGTGGGATGAGACTCCGTTTGGACCGCATTTTTTTCTGGTGCGCTATTCGCTCGAGCAGGGGGCCATCGAGGTTGGTCCCGAGTGGATCGTCGATCTGAAGAACACCAAAGTCGCTCCGAAGAATCTGCCTGCTCAGGTCGCCGAGCATCCCAAGAAGGGGATGGACTCGAAATACTATGGCAAAGAGCAGCAGGTGGTCAGCGCAATCGGCAGTCATCGCTTTGATTCGAAGATGACGCTCGCCGGGGCTCTGCTCCTCTATTTCGAGCAGCGCTCGGGCTCGTCGGATGAAGATACGATCGTAGGTTGGACCATCGATCACGAGCGGGGCAATCTCTTCAAAGCCTATTTCCAATGGGTCGAAGCCGGGGAACCTATCTATGCCGAGTTCGAATTCGACTACGACCGCAAGGCTCTCAAGGCCGTCAATCTTCAGGCCGCGAATATCATGAAGGTCGGTGAAGAGTTCGAAAAGCAGCGCGTGAGCATCATGCCCACGAGCTACAATCCCAATGCGAGTCGACGCTCGCAGCGGTGGACGGGGGCGGCGCGTAAGCAGTGCCGTAAACGACAGCATCGCGACCGCTGCGCGGCGCTCGCTGCGGTTCTCTCGCAGAAAGAGATTATCGAGAGCCTCGAATGGATGCTGACGGCGCAGGCCAACACGGCCGACGAGTTCGAAACCTGCAAGCAGGAGCGTCGCTGTGGTTGGGTCCCTCAACAGAAAGACAAGAACGTCTTCAACGTCAAATACAACTACAAGCTGCGCGATACCGAGAAGACGGTCTCGTGGGATATCAACACCAAGAGCGGCGAGGTCACGCCGAGAGACCGAGTCAGTAAACTCGCATTCAGTGTGATTCGTGCACGCTGATCCCCCTACACCTCTGGCGTCTATCGAGCGGACGGCTCCCGACCGCCTGGATAGTATCGTGATCGAACACTGGGGTGACGTTCACTCACAGCCTGTGCGTTTCTATATCTACGGAGATGTCCTCGACGAACTCCGCTACGCGGCAGATTTCTATGATGGCGGCGCATGCGCCTTCTTGATCGGAGTCTATGGGACTGACGAACGTGGTGGCTTTGTCGAGGTGCGGGGATTCGACGGGCTCTTCGAGGTCGGTGAAGAGGACGACCTCTATCGCAGCATGCGTCATGGCACTGACCGGTGGATCGCAGGTGGTGAAGCGACCCGTTTCCCAATCGTGGGCGGTTTTTTCAGCGTTCCGGGCTCGAGAGGAGAACTCGATGAGGAGATCGCGCGAGTTCATCTCAGCCTCTTCAATATTCCTTTTCAATTGGCGGTCGTCGTCGATCCAGATTCGAGACGAATCGGCGCATACGCGCGGCCACCGGGATTGAAGTTCAAGAATATCGCCTTTTCGGTGGCTCGCCGAGTTACCGAGTCCCACGCCGAAGAATCCGAGTGATCGAAACGGCTTGAACCCGGGCAAGATTGGCGATAGAGCCGTGTATCTTTGAGGAGGAGCCATGTTCGATATCGCAGACATCATCGCACGCGAAATTCTCGACAGCCGGGGCAATCCGACCGTCGAATGTGACGTCATTCTTTCGTCGGGAGCCTGGGGCAGGGCAGCCGTACCGAGTGGCGCATCTACCGGAGAGCACGAGGCCGTCGAGCTACGGGATGGCGACGCAGGCCGCTATCTCGGAAAGGGTGTTCGAAATGCGGTGAAGAATATTCACGAGGTCATCGCTCCGCGCCTCGTCGGTGATGACGCAAGCGAACAGGAGCACATTGACGCGCTTCTTCTCGAGCTGGACGGAACGCCGAATAAGGCCAATCTCGGGGCGAACGCGATTCTCGCGGTGAGCCTCGCCTGCGCTCGTGCCGCCGCGGATGGCTTTGGCCTGCCACTCTATCGCTACATCGGCGGTGCGCGGGCGTCGACGCTGCCTGTTCCGATGATGAATATCATCAACGGCGGCTCGCACGCCGATAATAGCGTGGATTTCCAGGAGTTCATGGTCATGCCCGTCGGGGCTGCCACTCTCGCAGAATCCGTCCGTTGTGGCGCCGAGATCTTCCATGCGCTCAAGAAGGAGCTCAAGAAGGACGGCCATATCACGGCGGTCGGTGACGAAGGTGGTTTTGCCCCGAATCTCACGAGTAATCGTGCGGCGTTGGAGTTCATTACCCGAGCCGTCGAGGCTGCCGGTTATACTCCCGGCGACGACGTTGTCTACGCCCTGGATGTGGCGGCGAGTGAATTCTACGAGGGTGGAGAGTACGAACTCGACGGAGAAGGCCGAACGCTTTCGGCCAACGAGTTGATCGGGTTCTATGCCGAGCTCACCAACGATTTTCCGATCGTCAGTATCGAAGACGGCCTCGACGAGAATGACTGGGATGGATGGAAGACGCTCACCGAACGGTTGGGCGAGAGCGTTCAGCTTGTCGGAGACGACCTCTTCGTGACCAACGTCGACCGGCTTTCGCGCGGTATCGAGAGTGGAGTTGGCAATTCGATTCTCATCAAGGTCAATCAAATTGGGACGCTCACCGAAACCCTCGCCGCCATCGACCTTGCGCATCGCCATGGTTATACCTCGGTCATTTCGCATCGCTCGGGCGAGACTTCGGATACCGTCATCGCGCAACTCGCGGTCGCCGTAGGAAGCGGTCAAATCAAGACGGGAAGCCTCTCTCGATCGGACCGAGTCGCGAAGTACAATGAGTTGATTCGTATCGAACAAGACCTTGGGGACATGGCGAAATACCCGGGGCGACACGCGCTGCGCGTCTGAGTTTCAATACGATCCTCGTTCTGGCCGACGGTATGTTCCGTCGGCTTTTTTCGTCTGGATTGAATAATTCGCCAGGGTACGAGTCCAACCTGATGTCCGTCACCCATCTGGGATGGCAATCGTTGAGATTGATAGAGGCTCGAGGAGTGAACCCATGTTAGCCCTGGCCAAGAAAGAAAACGCATTCTGTACCCATCCGTCGAGTCGAGCGGCGCGCACCTTCATGCGCGTCGTCGTGCTCTGCGGACTGGTCTTTTTCACTGCCTGCGGAGGGTGCGACGACGAGTCGCACGCCGATCGCGGAGACAATAACGACGTCCAGATCGACCCGGGCCTCACCTGCGGAGGCGATCAGGCC
>CAYFTY010000498.1:0-4158 GCA_964346045.1 uncultured Bradymonadales bacterium
ACATTCGATCGTCCCTCCATCACCATGGCAACGCGGTCGAGCCCCATGCCTGTATCGACGCTCTTCATCGGTAGCGGCTCGAGATTCTCGCCTTCGTCACGGTTGAACTCCATGAAGACGAGGTTCCAGATCTCGACGACCCGATCGTCGTCGTAACCTTCGACAAACTCGAAGTCTTCGGCGTCTGGCGTCAGATCGATATGAATCTCGGTGCATGGACCGCACGGGCCTGTCGGGCCCATCGCCCAGAAATTGTCTTTGTCGCCGAGTCGCAGGATGCGTTCTTCGGGGACTCCTACCTCGTCGGCCCAGATCTCGTATGACTCGTCATCATCTTCATGGACGGTGACGTAGAGGCGGTCGGCATCGATACCGAGCGCGTTCAGACAGAAATCCCACGCCCAATCGATCGATTCCTTTTTGTAATAATCTCCAAAGGACCAGTTTCCGAGCATCTCGAAAAAGGTCAGATGTCGGCCGTCCTTTCCGACCTCGTCGAGGTCGTTGTGCTTGCCGCCCGCTCGAATGCATTTCTGCGCGCTCGTCGCGCGCTTGTAGTCGCGGATGTCGTTGCCCAGCAGCTGATCCTTGAACTGGTTCATGCCGGCGTTCGTGAAGAGGAGGGTTGGATCTCCCTGCGGCACGACCGGACTCGACTCCACAACGCGGTGATCGAGCTTTTCGAAATAGGCGAGAAACTTGGCTCTGATCTGATCTGAATTCATGGCTCTCTCGGCATCACAGGTCCAGATGGACCGCAGGGTTTAGCGTTTTTGCGGTCGCAAAGCAATCCATGAGAGCGAAGATGAATACTTCGAGTGGTTTCTCAGGGTTTCCTGAGAACTGGCATTAGATTTCTTGACCGGTCACGGATCCTGTCGGAGGCTGGGTTCAGCGAAGGTACATCACCGCACGAGATATTTTATGAAAGTTCTACTTGAACTTCTTGGGGACGTTTCTCAATTGCTAAGCGCACTCGACGACCTCGAGTCGATCCGCCCCGAAAGTCGGGCCAAGATGCGCTCGTTGCTCGAGACGCTCCACGACGAGACCGCTCGCCTCGCCGGGCCCAAGCATGACACGGCCCGGCGCGAGGAGATGTTCGGGCGGGCGCTCGAAGCGATCGCACACCAGCGGCTCGAAGAAGCGCGTGAGATCCTAGAGGCCGCCGTCGAGGTCTTTCCAGATGATTGCGAGCTGCATAATCATCTTGGCCTGGTCGCGTGGGAAAGTGGTGATATCGAATCGGCCGAACGGCATTATCGAGATGCTGTCGTCGCCGGGTTTCCCGAAGATGAGACGGACTGGTTCGCTGCCCGCTCGCGACCCTTCTTGAGGGCGATGGAGGGGAGGGCGTTAGCACTCTATCGACTTGGTCGAGCCGAAGAAGCCCTGGGGCTTTTTGACTCGCTGGCTTCGATGAACCCGGCCGAGTTTGCTGGATGCCGTTACCTCGCCGGTGAAATTCGACACAAACGAGGGGAGGTCGAGGCGGCGCTTGGGGACTATCGCCTGGTGCCGACCGAGCCGGCTGTCCTCTATAACATCGGTCTGGCGCTTTTTCAGCTGGGTCGGCGCGAAGAGGCTGCGCAGACCTGGGTGACGGCTTTCGTTGCAAATCGACACATCGCGCACGCACTTCTGCGGCGTCCGGATGCCCCCGACACATCGATGCCGGGCTTTCTGGCGAGTGAGTCATATGCGGCAGAATTTGTCGATGCGGTCTCGGACCTCTGGGGCTCGGTCGCGGGCTCGCGTGCGTTTCTAGCCCGCTGCTACGATCATCCGCTGGTGCAGGCCCATCTGGTGCACTGCACGCGGCGGGTGATGGAGGATGTATTGCAGATGGGGCCCGGAGGCCTGCGGGATGGCTGGTATCACGAAGTGGCCCAGTCCAAGCAGGTCGGACCGATCGTCAAGAGTATTATGGAACACATGGATTCGTGACGCCCAGTTGCGTTGCGCCCTCGTGCCCGAGCCTCGTCAAGCGACGAGGCTCGTTGCACTTCTTGCGGCGATCGCTCCCTGTCCGATGGCGCTTCCGATGCCCTGAGGCTCGATGATCGTCAGGTCGCCGGCGGCAAAAAGCCCCGGGACCGAGGTTTGCTGCCGGATATCGACCACGACTCGTCCGTCTTCGAGAGCCGGCTCGTCGCCGATGAAGTTTGGCAGCACGGTCTCCACACCGATTCTCACGAAGACCCCCGAAACCTCGAGAGACGAGCCATCGTCCAGTTCGATTCGGGTACGTCCGTCCGTACGCGTAAATCGGGTCGCGTTGGCCTCGGCATGCACCGCAATCGAATCGTGGCTGTCCACTTCGTCGACAAACGCTGCTCGGGCCCGTGGCGAACTGCGCCGAATCAGGGTGACCTCGCAGCCGACCGCGGCAAGTCGAAGGGCATTCTCGTAGGCAGCGTCTCCACCACCGATGACCGCTACACGTTCTTTGGCAAAACGGTCGGCATCTCGAGCCGAGGATTGGCTTACCCAACCTTCGTCGAGCCCCGTCGATTCGCCTTCGATTCCGAGGGTGCGATAGCGGGTGCCCGTTGCCAGTATGACAGAATCGAAGGTATTCGAGCTGCCGTCATCAAAGGTGGTTTTGAAAGTAGATCTTGAGATTTCGAGGTCTTCGAGAGCCAGTCTTGATGGGGTCTTTCCTAAGTCTTTAATGTAAAGCTCGAGCTTTCGTGTCAGCTCGCTTCCGTTCGAAAAAATCGATGGGGGCAAGTTGGTAATTCGATTCGACACGCGTTGCAAAATGCCGCCTACATCGGGGCTCACCCAGACGAAGGGTTGGTGCAGCGAGTCGAGCCAGCCGGCGGCACTGATGCCCGCTGCGCCGGCACCCACGAGCAAAATGGGCGGGAGATCACTCATGATGCGTCAAAGGTGCGCAGGATCTCCGAGCGGAGAGGCCCAGACTCGAGAATGCCTCGCGACGCGATCGAAGTGTACAGGCTCGCAGCGCGATCACTTCGCATTTCGACGCAGAGTTGTCTCGCCTGCAGACATACCAGGATGCCGCGTGGTTCGAGCTGCTCATGGAGGTCGTTGCAAATCTCTTCGACAAGACGTTCCTGCACCTGCGGTCGCTTCGACCAGTGATCAATGATGCGGGCAAATCCACCAAAACCGGCCATCGATGAGCCGGGCACGTACGCGATGCTTATATGACCGAGGATCGGCAAGAGATGATGAGCGCAGGTGCTCTTGAAAGGAATGCCCTCGATGAGCACGGGCTCAGTATCCTGGGTTGCATCAAAGAGCGAGAGCACAGGCTGCTCAGCGTCGAGCCCGCTGAAGAGCTCGCGAATCAGTGCATCCACGCGCTCGGGGGTCTTGGCGAGCTCGACATCCACGTCCTCGGTGAGGCCGAGCGACTCGAAGAATTTGCGCAGGTGTTCGACGGAATCACTCAAAAGAGACCTCCCTGATTGGCGCCATCTTCAGGGTCGACGCCGAGATGCTCGAAGGCATTGAGCGTGGCGATCCGACCGCGGGGCGTTCGTTGGATGAAGCCTTGCTGCAAGAGGAAGGGCTCGATCACTTCTTCGACGGTGCCACGTTCTTCGCCGATGCCCGATGCGAGGGTGTCGAGGCCTACCGGGCCGCCGACGAATTTGACCACCAACGCGTCGAGGTAGAGTCGGTCGAGATAGTCGAACCCTTTCTCATCGACTTCGAGTTTCCCCAGAGCGTAGTCGACGAGGTCGAGATCGATCACGTCGATATCGTCGACGACCGCGTAGTCACGCACACGACGCAGCAGGCGGTTGGCAATCCGCGGCGTGCCCCGGCTACGACGCGCGATTTCCTCGGCTCCCTGGTCTGTGAGCGGTGCGTCGAGGATCTTGGAAGACCGCTTCACAATCAGGGATAGATCTTCGACCTCGTAGTAATCGAGCCTCGCCACGAGTCCAAATCGGTCTCGCAGCGGCGCCGATACGAGGCCGGCTCGCGTCGTCGCACCGATGAGCGTAAATGGCGGCAGCGTGAGCTTCATGCTTCGAGCATGCGCGCCTTCGCCGATGACGATATCGAAGTAGAAATCTTCCATGGCGGGATAGAGATTTTCTTCGACCACCGTGTTGAGGCGGTGGATCTCATCGATGAAGAGGACATCGCCTTCTTCGAGCCCGGTCAGGATACCGG
>CAYFTY010000499.1:0-4156 GCA_964346045.1 uncultured Bradymonadales bacterium
GGGGATGTCCAGTCCTTCGGCCCAGTCGGCACGGTACGAACTCGAGATACCCCACGGATTGCTGTTATTCTCCATGTTTCGGAAGGTGCGCCCGACCTCGGGACTGAAATCGGCTTCCATGAGGGCGAGATATCGCCGCATGTCGACGATCGTATCGACGTGCTCGATGAAGACGGGGCAGTTCGCCACGCAGGCTCCGCACGTGGTGCAGGCCATGAGTTCTTCTTTCGAGATGATGCCACCCGCCATCAGCGGCCATTCGTGGTCTTCATCGACCGTCTTGTCGCGCAGTGTTTGCTTCCCCTTTTCGCGCAGGTGATCTTTGATCTTGTGGATGATCATCATCGGGTTCAGCGCTTTTCCGGTGTTGTAGGCCGGGCAGTAATGCTCGCAACGGCCACACTCGGTGCACGCGTAGGTGTCCAGGAGCTGCTTCCACGAAAGGTCTTCGACTCTTTCGGCGCCGAAGGTCTCGATGGATTCGTCTTCGAGGTCGAGCGGATAGAGTGCGCCTTGGGGCTCGAGTTTTCGGAAGAAGACATTGGGCATCGCTCCGATGAGATGGAGGTGTTTGCCGAAGGGGATGTAGTTGGCAAAGAATCCGACGATTCCAAGGTGGATCAGGTAGTTCACATGGTGTGAGACCGTCATCATGTCGACGCTGGACCCCAGGGTCTGGTAGAGCCCGGCGACCCATGCAGCGATGGGCGTGAAAGCAGGGTCGTGGCCGAGGGCGGCGGGATCATTGAGTGCAATCTCGGCGCCGTTGGCGAGGAACTTCGTCACCATGAGGCCGGCGATGAGCAGATTGATGACCAACGCGTCGGTGCTCAAGACGACGTGTTTGGGGCGCACGATGAAGCGGCGCACCGTGGCGATGACCATGGCTGCGAGGATGATGCCTCCGAAAATATCCTGCAGGAAAATCAGGATATTGTAGGGCATGCGTCCGATGTAGGTGCTGAAGTGGAAGCCCCAGAAGGCCCCACGGATCATGTACTCGATCGTCTCGAGCTGCAGGATCAGGAAGCCCCAGAAGATGAAGAGGTGCACCATGCCTGCCGGCTCGGCGATCACGCGTCGCTGACCGATCACATAGGTCAGGAATCCGCGGATTCGCTCTCCGATGCGGTCGAGGACAGGTTTTCCTTCTCCCTCGGCGACGTATCGCAAGAGCCAGTAGACGATACGGGCGGCGCTCGCGAAGAAGAGCGCGAGAATCACGAGGAATCCAAGTCGGACCCAACGCCATGTTTCACTAATTTCGATGTATCCTTCCACGTCAGACCTCAACGCTTTCGGCTGGCCGCCCGTTGGCGACCGTAAATGACACTCCGCACATGGTGATGTCGGAGCGGCGGACACGGCCCGCGCCCGCGTTTCGTTACATAGCCCAATCGTGGGGTATCGGCAAGCGCCACGGGGCGATCCGCAATGCGCTATAGCCGGCCGTCACCCTGGACTGAATGGCCGTTCATTTTGGTTCAGCCGGGGAGTCAACGATGCTGCGGGTTGGCTTATTTCAGGGCTTCCATGCTTCGACCGATCGCAGGCGATCGGATCTGGTTTGAGTGATGACCATCCGCGTGGTTCGGTTTACACTGTGGCTATGTTTCTTTCGTGAGGGCAGCAGCATGTCAGAAGTGGTGATTGGTATTGACCTCGGTACCTCGAACTCGGTCGTGTCCGTCACGATGGAGGACGAGTCCATCGTGATTCCCAACCATGAAGGGCATCGAATCCATCCATCGCTGGTCTATTTTTTCGAGGATGGCTCGACCACGGCCGGTGTCGAGGCCCGGCAGTATCTGCTCAAGGATCCCGCGCACACGGTGTATTCGGCAAAGCGTTTGATCGGCCGGCCGTACGACAGCCCCGACCTCCGCGTTCTGATCGGGTCGTTCCCGTTCAAGATCGTGGCGAGCGGCGATGGCGCACCACGCATCAACATGTACGGTGCCTTGCACCCGCCCGAGGCGATCAGCGCGCGGATTTTGCAGCACCTCAAAGAACTGGCCGAAGATTATATCGGGCAAGAGATCGACAAAGCCGTCATCACTGTTCCTGCGAACTTCGACGAGGGGCAGCGACGCGCGACGAAGCGGGCCGGAGAGATGGCCGGACTCGATGTTCTGCGCCTGATCAACGAGCCCACGGCAGCCGCCCTCGCCTATGGACACGGGCAGAATCGACGCGAGAAGGTGGCAATCTACGACTTTGGAGGTGGAACCTTTGACATCACGATTCTCGAGCTTCGAGACAATGTCTTCCAGGTGCTCTCGACGGCCGGAAATAGCTATCTCGGCGGCGATGACTTCGACAATCGGCTCGTCCAGTCGATGCTCACCGCGTTCGAGCGCCAGTACGGATACGACCTGACGGGCGAAGAGGCCATTTTGCAGCGTCTCAAGGCTGTCGCTCAGGATATCAAGCACAAATTGAGCGAACAGGACATGGTGACGGCGCGCGTCTCTGAGATGGTGCCCGGGAGTCTCACCGAGCTCGAACTCGAGTTCTCGCTGACGCGGGATGCCTTTCACAGGCGCTGCCAGGATATCGTCGAGCAGAGCCTGCAGACCTGCGAGGAAGCCCTGAATCTCGCTGGATTGCAGCGAGCCGAGATCGACCATCTCGTGCTCGTGGGCGGAACGACACGCGTGCCGCTCGTGCAGCAGCGGGTTCGCACGTTTTTCAACCGCGAACCGGTGATGGGGATCAACCCTGACGAGGTCGTGAGTATCGGTGCATCGATCTTTGGGGCGTCGATGGTCGAGACGGCAGATGCGCCGACGACCAATTACGCACCGCCCGCCGAGGCACTCCAGTCCGAACATTTCGAAGACGACAGTTGGATTCAGGAGCTCGATCCCGAAGAGGTGACCGAGATTCGCGAACCTCCTTCTCATCCCCAGTCACGAGGCGGCGCGGCTCCGCCGCCGCGCCCCCAGCAGCGGCAGCAGGCACCATTGCTGATTGACGTCACTCCGCACGCTCTGGGTGTGGCGACGGTCGGTGGGGTGATGGACATCATCATCGAACGAAACGGGTCGCTGCCTCTCGAGCGTACTCGCTATTTCTCGACGTCGCGTGATGACCAGACGCGCGTCGTTCTGCCGATCTATTCGGGCAACAGTCGTCGTATCGAGGACAACAGCCAGCTCGGCGTTCTCGAGCTCGACAATATCCCTCCCGGACCTCGCGAGGAGGTCTCGATCGAGGTGAGTTTCGAGGTCGATACGAACGGCATGCTCAGTGTGCGAGCGACCGATATGCGGACCGGACTCAATCAGCAGGCAAAGCTCTCCATTCTCGGCGAAGCGAACGAGGACTACTACGACGCATCGAATCTTCTGATGTAGGTCTGGCTACAGATTGACTTTCACCTGCCACTTTGGAATCCTCCGGCTCGACTTCGGCTCGGAGGATTTCATGTTGAGAAGCTTGTTCGTTCTGACACTGGTCGCACTCGTTGGTTTCGGTTGCGACAAAGAAGATGGCTTCGAAGATGCACCTACTGTTACGGCTCCTGAGGCCTCGGGCGGTGAGGCGCCGGCTGCAAACGAAGGCAGCGCTGTACCCTCGGATGAAGAAAGCGCGGGCAAGGATTTACCGGCAGACCATCCTCCGATCGGAGCACAGGGTGCACCGAGTGCCGTGAAGCCATCGGGTGGAGCGACTCGATTCGCAAGCCCTGAGCAATACGGCAAGGTCGGGCCCTTGCGGTGGGAAGCCCCGGATGCATGGACCGCGGCCAAGCCGGCAAGTTCGATGAGGCTTGCCGAGTACGTGGTTTCAGGCGCCGAAGGCGCAGAGCCCGCCACGATGTCCATCTTCTACTTCGGCGCTGCCGGTGGCGGTGGAGTCGAAGCCAATATTACGCGCTGGATCGGTCAATTCTCGAACCCGGATGGCACGCCGGCGGCCGGCAATGCGGCTCGCAACATCCAGACCATCAATGGCCTGAAGGTGCACCGAGTCGATGTCTCGGGCACATTCAATCCCGGAATGGCGGGTTCGGGCCCACCCAAAGAAGATCAGCGCATGCTCGGCGCCATCGTCGAGTCGCCCGTGGGTCTTTATTTCTTCAAGCTCGTCGGGCCAACGGCAACGATGGCGAGCGCCGAGGAAGGCTTCGAGAGCTTTGTGAAGAGTTTCG
>CAYFTY010000500.1:0-4149 GCA_964346045.1 uncultured Bradymonadales bacterium
ATCGTTTTCGACGCTATCGTCGGCTGCCGGGCCGGAATCGAGATGATGCTCGCTCTCCCTGAGCGTCTCATCGACGGCACGGCCAGAGCGCGTGAGGTGTTCGAAGAATATACGCCGAGCGGCGACGATAGCGACATGCCCGTTGCTCCCAGCACCTTCAAGCGCTTCGATAAGCTCGAGCGCGCATACAAACGCTTTTGCGAAGCCGACGACGCCTGCGCCGAGTACGCAGCGAAATCACGCCCCACTAAAAAGAAACTCGCCGAATTCGAGAAAGCACGCGACAAGAAACACGCAAAGCTCGTCAAAGCAGTCCATGGCTGCAAGCTCTCGCTGCGCTTCATCGACGAAGTTGTCGGCAATTTCAAAGAAGCGCTGACCAATATCGAGCTCTGCGAGTCACGCATCTCTGGGTTCCAACGGGTGTGCGGCGCGACCATCGACACGCTTGAGGAATACGCCGAAGTGTATATGGCAGGCGACGAACCCGACTACAAAAAGGTGGCGTTCGGCGAAGATAAACTCTGTGAGTATATCCAGGTACGGGACCATTCGCGGCAGGTCATCGAGCGTATCGAACGAGACCTCGGATTGTCGCGCTCCGAACTCGCCGAATTGGTGCGAACGATCGTTGTCGGAGAACGACGTTCCGAGCGTGGCAAGAGCGAGATGATTCGCGCAAACCTCAGGCTCGTGGTGTCGATCGCCAAAAAGTACGTCAATCGCGGCATGCATTTTCTCGACCTCATCCAGGAAGGAAATATCGGGTTGATGCGTGCGGTCGAGAAATTCGAATATCAGCGTGGACACAAATTTTCGACCTACGCAACATGGTGGATTCGTCAGGCGATTACCCGCGCCATCGCCGACCAGGCACGCACGATTCGGATCCCTGTCCACCTCATCGAGACAATCAATCGGATCGTGCGGACTTCGCGACAGCTCGAGCAAGAGTTCGGTCGTGAGCCCGAGCCCGACGAGATTGCCGAAGAACTCGAAATTCCGGTCGAAGCGGTTCGCCGGGCGCTGCGGATCTCGCGCCAGCCTGTGAGTCTGGAAACCCCGATCGGTGAAGACGACAGTCAGCTCGGGGATTTCATTGAGGACGACAAGAGTCCGAGTCCGATGGAAGAAGCCGTGATCCAGAATTTGCGTGAGCAGACGCAGGAACTGCTCGCCGGTCTGACTCCGCGAGAGGAAAAGATTCTGCGCATGCGCTTCGGAATTGGTGAGAAGACCGATCATACCCTCGAAGAGGTGGGTCAGGACTTCAACCTGACGCGCGAGCGCATCCGGCAGATCGAAGCCAAGGCGCTGCAGAAGCTGCGGCAGCCCAACAGGGCAGACACTCTGCGTCCTTTCTACGACACCGGTCGCAAATAAGGTCAGATTGCCGCGATTGAATCAAGGGCCCCAACCGACCCATTCGTCGCCGTTGGGGCTTACTTCTTTTTTCCAGATCGGAACCTCTTCTTTGAGCGTGTCGATCACCCACTGACACGCCGCGAATGCGTCGGCTCGATGAGCTGAAGCCACTGCGATGGCGACGGCGCATTCTCCGATCTCGAGTCGCCCGTAGCGATGGTGGATCGCGACTCGAATACCCGGCCATTTGCCGATCGCCGCGTCGGCGGTCTCTTCGAGCTTGCTCAACGCCATCTCGGCATATGCGTCGTATTCGAGATATTCGACGTCGCGGTCTCCCGTGTGGTCGCGCACGATGCCCTCAAAGAGGCAGATGGCACCCGCTGCATCATGCGCTACGAGATTTCGCACATCCTGGGGCACCAGCGGCTCTTTGCCGATGGCGAAGAGCGGATCGCTGCCTCCCGAAACAGGTGGGATGAAGGCAATTTCGTCGCCTTCGGCGACAGGGGCATCGAAGGAGACAAACTCGTGATTCAATGCGGCCCGTAAATGCGTTTCACGTTTGGCCAGATCGGCCTCTCGGCGAACGATACAGTGATGAAAGACCGAACGAACGGTCGGCTCAAAGCCGAGTTCTGCGAGTTCGATTTCTTCGTCCTCGAGGCCGAGGCGTTCTCGGAGGATGGCGAAATAGCGGATTCGAATCGACATGGCAGGCCTCAATTTTTGACAACGCTCGAATTCATAGGATGATGTGGCTCGAGCCGGCAGAGCGCAAGGATGCGCCGAAGACGCCAAGGAGGCAATATGTCGAGCATCAACCGCACCCCGCGAGGCGCGAAAGGCCCTCGTCCGACGCTTCGTTACGGCGACCGGATCGGGGAATACATCATCAACGGATACGCAGGGGAGGGCGCGACGAGCTTTGTCTACCGTGCTCGACGGGAGGATTCATTCGAGCCGGTGGCTGTGAAGGTCCTGCATCCACATCTCGTCCAGGATGAGACGAAGCGCACGCGATTTCTACGGGAAGCGCGGATGATGATGGGGATGCGGCACACGAATGTCGTGAGATTCCACGAGATCCTCGAGCTCGGTGAGCAACTCGCCTTTGTGATGGAGTACATCGAGGGTCAGACCCTCGAGGAGTGGCATACCAACCCCCAATTCGAGCTCGACGAAGCGACGCTGGCCTGCCTCTTTGTCGATGTCCTGCGCGGCCTTGGCTGCGCGCACCGTCATCGGATCGTGCATCGGGATCTCAAGCCAGCAAACCTGATGATTACCTTCGATGGCGATCGCCATGTCGCCAAGATCATCGACTTTGGCGTCGCCCGATACGCAGACCAGCCGACGACGGCCGAGGACCGCAACAAGATTGTGGGTACGGCTGCTTATATTTCCCCCGAGGAAGTCCAGGACCCCGATAAGGTCTGCCCGGCCAGTGATATCTACAGCGTCGGCGTGATGATGTACGAAGCCGCATGTGGCAAGCGACCCTTCGAAAACATGGGGATTCGGGAGTTGATGAAGGCCCATGTCAGTGAAGACCCGGCCTCACCTCGCACGGTGAATCCCCAGCTTACGCCCGAATTCGAATCGGTGATCATGCGGTCTCTGAGCAAATCTCCCGAGACTCGTTTCGAGACAGCTCGCCATGTCATCATGGCGCTCGAAGAGGCGATTCACGCTGCGTACGAGCGAGCGTCTGACCCACTCGACGAGGCCGAGACGCAAGAGTGGTCTCGGGTCGCCGAAACGCAGAAAGAGCAGATGGAGCGGCTGAAGTTTCTACTCTTCGTGCGGCAATATCTCATGATGGCCATGACCATGATCATGACCACCGGCGCGCGCGGAACGACCGACGATCCCCATCATTTGAACCGCTACGACGACCAGATGATGCCCTTTCAGTAGATCGCTCTACTGGCAAGGTCGGCGCGCATCGTAAGGCTTCATGGGGGCGAGGGCGCCATCTCTTGACACAGATGTCTACTGCTGTAGTCTCTGCACCTTCGTTGGCTGGTTCGCCAATCACTACAAATGGAAGAATGGCCCGTCGGATGGGGCGGCGCATCTGGACCGGACGGTCAGATGTAGGGTCATGTATGGAATTGTCACCTGCAGTGAGTGTGTCATGACGTGTTTTAAGTTCGACCTTCGTTCGCTAGCGCAATGGATGGGCCTTCTGGTCGTCGTCTCGTTGGCTCTTGTCTTTTCAGCATGCGGCAGTGATGTCAGCGAGAAAGCGTGTCCTGCTGACGAGGTACTCGCTCGCGTGGACGGCATCGAAGGATGCTATGTAGCATGCGACGATGGGACTTGCCCGCAGGGCTTTCGTTGTCAGAGCGGCATTTGCATCGATCCTCAGATGTCTGCGAACAACACCGGCAACAACACGTCGAATACCAACAACATCAATGGTGACAACAACACCAACAATCCGTTGAATAATGTGGATGAGAATAACCCGCCAAACAATCTCAACAACACGGCGAACAACAGCAACAACTCGACGAATAATGGCAACAACGCCAACAATACCAACAACACCACGACGAATAATCAAAACAACACGAATAACACCACGATCGACCCGGTGGCCGAACAAGCATGCCAGCAGGCATGTGACCTGCTCTACGGTTCGTGCTTCAGTGATAACTGCACCCTTTCGCCCGAGGACACGATGGCGTTGCAGGGGCTGGAGCAGGATTGTCTGAATAACCTTCTGAGCGACGGGCGCTCATGCGCCGAAGCGGCTTCGAGCGACCCGCAGCTCCT
>CAYFTY010000501.1:0-4140 GCA_964346045.1 uncultured Bradymonadales bacterium
CGCTCAGGTACACATCCGCACGACCGAAGTATTTGCCTCGCGAGAGTGGCTCGAAGATCGGAACGCCCCTGGCCCCGGGCGGCTGCTGGGTGGGCCGATTGCTATTCGATGCGACGACCAATCCGGGCAGCTCTCCTTCGTCGAGTTGGCCGAGCAGCTTCTGGGTTTCGGGAATCCCTAGATTGCTCAAGAGCACGACGAAATCGACGCCCTCGACCTTTTGAAAGGCTTCTTTGTAGGCCTGTTCGGCCGGCCGTGTCGCCAGGTTGCGCTGCTGCCAGTACGAGCGAACGCGGGGCTTTTCTTTCGCAAGTCCAATCACGCCAAAGGTCTTGCCGTCGCGCTCGATTTTCGTTGCGGGGTCGAAGAGTAGCTCGCCAGACGCGGCGTCGGTCAAATTGGCCGAGATTACGTCGAATTTGCCGACCTCTGCGTATTCACGGAATGGCTCGATCCCCATCACGAGGTCGAGCACGCCGACGTTGAAGACATCGAGGCGCGACTCGGCCAGTGCTCGCGCCACCGACTCGGCATCGTAGCGCGCAACTTTCTGCATGGCCGGAGCTGCATTCGCGATCGTCGCATTCTTGAAGAATGCATCGCCGGCATCGACGACGAGCGTCGCATCGGGCATCGGCCTCTCCTTGCCCCACCACTTCTGACTGGTCTCATCTTCGGGCTTCGACCCCAGCTCGATCAGGGTCTGGCGACGCGTCAGGCCACCGAGAGGATTTGCGCGGCATCCGCAATCCTCACGCTCACCGTGATTGTTGGCCCCAAAAAAGATGGTGAATTTCGTCGATTCGGTCGTGGCTTTTTTGGGGATCTCCGCGCGTGGTGATTCGCGCCGAGCCTCGAGTTCGACCCGTCGATAAGCCTGAGTCACCGCCGACCCGAGGCCCTCGAGGACGACATCTTGCGCCATCGTATGAGCCAGCACGTCCTGCGGTCGCTGCGGTCGGGGAGCCTCTGCTTCAGCAGGCTCCTTTTTCTCGTCACAGCCGGCAAAGAGAAGCGCCGAAAGAAAGAACGGCAATATGCGTTTCAACATGAGTCTCCCTTGATCGTCTTCAGCGCTCTTCGGGCGTCATCCGCCCATTTCGAGTTCGGGTGATCTTTGACGACCGACTCGTAGAACACCCTGGCTTCGGCGCACTTTCCGAGCTTCTGAAAGCTCGCACCGATTTTGTAGGTCGCATCATCGACCCAGGCCGAGCGTGAGAATTGCTGTAGCACCTTCTGAAATTCGAAAACGCCGCTCACCCACTGCCCCTCTTGAAAATACGTATCGCCCATCTTGTAGACGGCCTCGGCGGCTCGCCTATCCTTCGAGAATTTCGTCGAGAATGTCTCGTAGGCGCGACGTGCGATGCGATAGTTCTTCGCGCCAAACTCCTTTTCGGCAAAGGCGAATAGCTCTTCTTTCTCTTCGGGAAGCTGCGCTCCACCTCCGCTGGCGAATCGAATATCGACGTCTTCTTTGAAAAGCTGCAGGTCCTGACGCAACTTCTGCATCTTGAAATTCAGCTCTTCGACGTCGCCCCTGAGCCGCTGCATCTCCGAGCGGGTCTCGGTGATCTCCGCGCCGAAATCGGCATTATTTCGCTGAAAGAGAGCCGTCGCTTCTTCGAGAACTCGGTTCAGCTCATCGACGTCTTTGCGGGCCTGAGCGGCCATTTCACTGATCTCTTTTTGCTTCTCGGCAAAGTTCTCGTCGAGCGCCTTCTGCCGGGCTTCGAGGCGGTCGATATCCTCCTGCATGGCACTGCCGGTCCAGAGCGGCACGCATGCCGTGGTCATCGAGAGTGAGAGCGAGATGAGAATGAGTCGAATGAAGTTCGTATCCATGAGCTACTCCAGAGATCCAACCGGCCCGAAGTTAATGGTTCCCGCGGGGCTCTACAACCAGGCTGCGTCCAAAAAAGAAGCCCGCTGAGTATCAGCGGGCGCCTGATTCATGAAACCCTGATGCTTCAGCGGCGGTCGACTTCGACGCGGCGATTCTGTCGATGACAACTTTCGGGACCTTCCTCACCGCATTCACGCACGAGCCGCTCTTCGCCGTACGAAATGGTCGAGATCGAGTCGTCTTTGACGCCAAGCTGCTCGAGGTACTTCCTGGCGTTGTTGGCCCGTCGTTCGCCCAGCGCAATGTTATATTCGGACGTGCCGCGCTCGTCAGCGTGGCCAGCGAGGCGCACTTTCATGTTGTTTTCTTTGATGCAGTCGGCATTGGACTGCAGCGTCGAACGGGCGCTCGAGTCGACCGAGGCATCGTCGTATCCAAAATAGACGGTCTGGAGCGAGCAGTTGCCGCTGGCTGCGACACACTGACCGTTCTGACACATCTCGCCGTCCGCGCAGTCCCCATCGGTCGAGCACTCGGACTCAGCCTCGCAGACCCCGCCTTTGCAGACCTGTCCGTCTGCGCACTCATCGTCGCTCTCACACTCGGGCCCACATCGATTTTCGCGGCATTTCTGATTGCCGGGGCAATCCGATGCGTCCGAGCAGTAGCCGGGGATCTGCTCACAGACACCCGCGTTGCACTCGAGACTCGGATCACCGCAGTGATCGTCTTCTCGGCATTGCTGGCAGAGACCATTGAGACAGAAGAGTTTGCCTTCAGCTTTGCCTTTCTCGCTGCCGCTACAATCTCCGTCATTTTCGCAGTTCGGGTAGTCTGGGCCGCATGCGGTAAGCATGAGGCTGGCACAGATGAGTCCGACGATGGCGAGGATCCTATTCAAAGACATGTCCGTCTCCTTGTAAGCGCGTCCCACTTTTGCGCACATCATTCCAATCAGATGGCGCACGCTATATGAACCGCTCCAAAAGCGTCAAGGGGCTGTTCTAACGCTCTTGCGCTCGACGCACGACTGATTTAGAAACCGCGGGCCCCTGCAGTACCGGCCAACCATGACTTTTGGCATCGACATCGAGCGCGGAAAGAAGATCGCGCTACTCGCCGCACCCATTGTGATCGCGATGTTCACGCAGACGTTCATCAACGTCGTCGACACGATATTCGTAGGGAAACTCGACCCAACTTATTCGATTCCCGGCCAGTCGGCCCTGGGCTTTTCGCTGCCAATCCTCTGGAGCATTGGAGGATTTCTCTCGGCGGTTGGGATCGGCACACAGGCGATGACGGCTCGTCGGATCGGAGCCAACGACGATCACGCCGGCGGCAAAGTTCTCACCAACATGGTGGTCGTCGCCGTCTCGAGCTCGATCGTCTTCACATTCTTTGGCTGGTACTGGATCCCGTGGTTTTTTGAATTCCTGACCTCGAACGAGAGCGTTCTCGATCTCGGGATCCCTTACGCACGCCTGAGGATCCTCGGCGTGCTCGCGATGGTCACGACGACGGGCTACAAAGGATTTTTTGATGGCGTGGGGGCGACCCGCGTACACATGTACGCCGCGCTGGTGATGAACGGCGCGAACATCATCCTCAACTACGTATTCATCTTCGGGGTAGGCCCGATCCCGGCCTACTACGTGACCGGTGCGGCGATCGCGAGCCTGATTTCGACCTACATCGGCCTCACCGTGATGATCATATGGACGCTGCGCGACAAATATAACGCGCGGTACCGCTACTATCGCATCCAGAATCTCAGCCCCCGCATGATGTGGGAGATCATCAAGCTCAGCGTGCCCAGCGGTGCTGCGCAGGTGTTCGTCATGAGCGGTGTGCTCCTCTTCCTCAAGATCATCGGGATGCTCGACGAGCAGGCGGTCTGGGATTCGCTGCAGGCCACTTCGCTCTACGGCGGAGAGTTGACCACACTTTCTCAATTTCAGGCATCCCTACGCAGGGTCCCCGAGGCTGCCGGCCTCTGGGCGACGACCGACTGGGGGTATGTCGTGAGCTGGAGTCGCCCCCCGATCTACACGACGGCGGCCAAGCTGATCATCGACCTCTTGAGCATCGGGTTCGTGATGTGCATCGCATTTGGCACTGCGACCGCCACGCTCGTCTCGCAATCGATGGGCGAGCGACGATTCGAGTTGGCAGAAGCCTACGGATGGGATTCCGTAAAGATGGGCGCGTATTTCTTTGGCCTCCTCGGCGCCATCATTATCGTCGAGCCGGGCTTCTTCCTCGACCTCTTGAGCGATGATGAAGTCGTC
>CAYFTY010000502.1:0-4128 GCA_964346045.1 uncultured Bradymonadales bacterium
GCGGCGAGCGCGGCGATGCCGTCGGCGCCGTCGAGCGCCAGCGCCAGGCCCAAGCATCTGATTCAGAGCTTCGATAGGCGTGGTTCCCGGAGCGCTTTCTGATTGTGAATCTGGCCCTTCCTGATCGCTGGCCTCCATGCTGGCGATCTGTGGCGTCTGGGCTTCGGCACCTGCCTTGTCTTCGGGCCTGGAGTCACAGCCCAGAGAGCCAACGAGCATGGCGAGTAGATACATGGCGATGATGGTGTTCTTCATGTTGACTCCCGGGCTGATCGAATCGCTCGGGTGAGTTCTTCGAGGGCTTCGATCATCGTGTTTTCGCTTGAGTTTTCGAGGTTCTGGCAGACGGACTCGAAGTAGGTCGCGCTTGTTTCGTCGAGTGATGATGCGACGCGGCGGCCTTCTTCTGTAAGTTGCACGAGTCGGGCACGTCCGTCATCGGGGTGCTCGATTTTCTCGACTTCGCCGGCAGATTCGAGGCGTTTGCAGAGCCTCGAGACGTTCGTTCGGTCGATGCCCAGTTTTGCGGCAAGCGTGGTCACCGTCATCGGCTCACTCTCGAGCTCCATCAATGCCCATGCATGTTCGGTGGGCATGGCGGTTCCGCAGGGGCGCCGAGCCTCGTTGAGGGCGCCGTGCGTAAGAATTAGCGCTCGCAGGGCTTCCCTCATTCGACGTGCTTTTGTGTTTTCTGCCATGTGACTCCGTGCGTTCGCACGTTTTTACGTGCGTTCGCATGCTTTTGCAAACTCGCTCGGCGACTTTCTTGAGGTAGGGCGGTAGAATTGAAAGAATAGAGCGCCGTTTTCTCGCGCAACGAGAATCCATGAAGTCCATCACCATGTTTGTCCTCGCCTTCTTCGCCCTTTCATGTGGTTCGGATACGACCGACACGTCGGGTACAGACGCCGGGGGTAGTGCGGCCGATGCAGGCACCATCGAGTCTTTTGACGAAGCGACCTTGTATGATTTTGCCAATGACTGCGTCCGACTCCGGATCGGCGATGCATGGCTAGGGCGTGACGACGACGGCTATACATCGGTCGAAGAGTCCGAGGCCGAGCCATTTTTCATGAAGGCCTCTGATCTGGGGACCTTTCTTTTCTACGACCGTGAGCGTGGCTATCTGGTGGCCGAAGACGGCCCTATCGTGCGCAAGACCGAGTTAGAATCGGATGTCTCGCTGGTCGACGATGATTTTATCTCGGGTGCGGAATGGCATCTTCAGCTCTCCGAGGTCGAGTCTTTCGCGTATCGATTGCAGCATCGGCAAACCGAACGCTTTCTGGGCGTAGATGGTCTCGAAGATGACGAGGTCTCGGTGCGACTCGAGTTGGTCGAAGGCTGTACCGAGCACCCCGAAATGGCGCTGAACGCGAGTGGAATGCCGACCCGAACGACCTATGACGACGGTACGCTCTTTGGCTTTGCCGACACCCACTCGCACATCCTCTCGAACTTCGGATTCGGAGGCGGTGGGATCTTTCACGGTGCCCCCTTCCACCGCCTCGGCGTGGCTCACGCGATGAGCGATTGTGAGCTTTTTCACGGCCCCGAGGGTCGCGCTGACTTCCTCGGATTCGGCGCGGGAAGCGGGGGAGACAACCTCGACGCCGACACGATGCTCGAAGCCATCAGTACGGGGCTTCTACCCGAGCCGGAGCATGCGACCGATGGTTGGCCGACCTTTTCGGACTGGCCGAGCCAGATTAGCGCGACGCACCAGACGCAATATTATCGATGGCTCGAGCGTGCCTGGCTCGCGGGTCTGCGGCTGATGGTTCAGCATATGGTGAGTAACGAGGCCCTCTGCGAGCTCATGGCGGACACCGAATTTCAGCCGGTGCGATGGGGCTGTGAGGACATGCTGAATATCGACCGGCAGATCGTCGAAATCTACCGGATGCAGGACTATATCGATGCGCAATCAGGCGGGCCCGGCGAGGGTTGGTTTCAGGTGGTGCAATCGCCAGAAGAGGCGCGTCGCGTGATTGGGGAGGGCAAGCTTGCGATTATTCTCGGTATCGAGGTGCCCAACCTCTTCGATTGCTATCTGGTGCCGCGCGAAGACAGCCCGGAGTGCAATCGAGAGCATATCGAGACTGAACTCGATCGCTACTATGAACTTGGAATACGAGCGATTTTCCCGAACCACAAATATGATAATGCATTTACGCCGGGCGATGGCGACAAGGGCATCTTCGAGCTCGGCAATTTCATGCAGACCGGTCACTGGTCGAATTATGTCGAGGAGTGTCCCGACGTTGATACGGTCTTCGACCGCGGCCGAGTGCAGTTTGGCGGGTTCAACGAGCCGCGGGATGACTATCTGGCTCCGCCTCCCAACGATCTACTGACGCTTTCGACGAGGCCGATTCGCGACTTCGCCCCTTATTACCAACGTTTCATCGAAGACCCACTGCCCGGAAACTGGTGCCAGAACGCGGGTCTGACCCAGGCGGGGCGTCAGCTCATCGAGGGCATGATGGACCGCGGCATCATCATCGAGATTGATCATCTCCCGAAGCGCAGTTACCTCGATGTTTTCGAGATGCTCGAGGCGGCCGACTACCCGGGCGTCGGCACCCACGGGAATACCAACGACCGAAAGATTTACGATCTGGGCGGCCTCTCAAAGACGAATTTCAGACGGTGTGCCGATCCCGAGAATCCGGGCTCGATGGCCGAGTCCTTTCGCAATCGTCGCGACGCAATCGAGGCCGCCGGTGGGTTTGGGGCCGAGGGCTTTGGATTCGACTTCAACGGCCTCGCCGGAGTCAGTAATCCCCGCTTTGGTCCCGACGCAAATTGCGCGCAGGAGCAGCAAAATCCCATCGAATATCCCTTCTTGTCATTCGATGGGAGCGTGAGCTTCGAAGAGCCGACGATGGGAGAACGCGTCGTCGACTTCAATACCGAAGGCATGATCCACATCGGTCTGGTTGCCGAAATGATCGAAGATGCTCGACGGACGGGAGTCACAGACGAAGATCTCGACATCCTTTTCAAGTCTGCCGAGGCCTACATCCGAGTGTGGGAGCGCGCTGAGTCGCGTGCCGCCGCGCGCCGCTGAGTCCTCGGACGACACGCGGCTAGGGGATCGGGAGTGACAATTGTCGCATCTTCCCTAAAATAGCGGGCCCGAGACGAGACTGAGGTACTAAAATGGCGTCAAAAGAAGAGTTGGAAAGCCTCGAGGGTTTGCTGCGCAAATTGCCCGAAGAGGATCAAGCCGAGGCATTTCGCATTCTCTACGGTGATATACCGGAAGCGCTCGACGTCCCCGAGCCGGTGCGAGCGCTGGCCGATGAGCATGATTTTGACGTGGCCGGGTATCGCTTCGAGGCCGCCCGCGAAGAGCGCCGTGCGCCTCGGATCGTGCGTTTCGGTGTGGCGCAGATGCAGATTTCCGAGCCGACCGACGCCCCGATTCAGAAACAATACGAAGCCCTGCGTGACCGGGCAGAGCAACATATCCACGCTGCGGGTCTGATGGGATGCAATATTCTCTGTCTGCAGGAGGCGTGGACGATGCCTTTTGCCTTTTGCACGCGCGAAAAGCAGCCCTGGGTCGAGTTTGCCGAACCCGTAGATGGGCCGACGACCGAGTTCGTCGCTGAACTCGCGCGCCGCTACAATATGGTGATTATCTCACCGATTCTCGAGCGCGACGAAGTCCATGGCGGCACGCTGCACAACACGGCCGTGGTCGTCGGCAATCGGGGGAATATCATCGGGAAGCACCGCAAGAATCACATCCCGCGCGTCGGAGATTTCAACGAGTCGACCTACTATATGGAGGGCGATACCGGGCATCCGGTGTTTGCGACGCACTTCGGTAAGATTGGCATCAATATCTGTTACGGCCGCCATCACCCGCTGAACTGGCTCATGTTTGCGCTGAACGGAGCCGAGATCGTCTTCAATCCCTCGGCGACCGTTGGCGCTCTTTCCGAGCCGCTCTGGCCGATTGAGTCAAGGAATGCCGCCATCGCCAATAACTACTTCACGGCCGCCATCAATCGAATCGGCACCGAGACCTTTCCGAACGAGTTCACGTCGGGAGACGGGCGAAAGGCGCATCACGATTTCGGGCATTTCTATGGATCGAGCTACGTGACGGCTCCC
>CAYFTY010000503.1:0-4123 GCA_964346045.1 uncultured Bradymonadales bacterium
CTCGAGTTCGGGGTCGACATGCAACCCGAGTACGTAATCGACGCCGTTGACCGCCCCGAAATGCACGAGCTCGTCGGCACCTCCGGGAGCGGTTTCCTCGGCGTGCTGATAGATCAATCGAAGTCGACCGGGCAGCATCGGGCGCTGAATCGCCATCCCGACGCCCGTCACGATCGACATGTGCACGTCGTGCCCGCACGCATGCATGATGCCAGGGTGCTTCGAACAATAATCGACGTCATTCAACTCCTCGATGGCGAGCGCGTCGAGGTCGCATCGAATGGCGACGGTCTTGTGTGTTTCGGGGTCGAAATCGTGCGGCGTCAGGTCGGCGTAGAAGCCCGTCCCCTCGTCGCGAACATGCACCTCGAATCCCATACCCTGCAATCGCTCGGTCAGAAGAGCGGTCGTCTCGAACTCTTCGTGACTCAGTTCGGGATTGGCATGAAGGTACCGCCTGAGCTTGATGAGCTCGTCGTGTCGGCTCGAAATCTCGCGGTCGAGATCTTCCAAAATGGTCTGAGAATCGGACATATTTACTTCGTTACGGCCACTTTCGATTCGCCTTAGCCTAACACGTGGAAACGAATCGGTCAGATCCAATCGGTGCCGGGCCTGTGCAAATACGTATCGATGTTTAAGATGCATGCATGGCTCGTTTCTTTTCAATTCTGGTCGCTGCCTCGCTCATGCTTACGGCGTGCGAGCGCAAGGTCGAGTTTGCTCGCACACCGCTTGCCGAGAAGCCCCGGCATCACGCCGTGGTCGAAGTCGCGAGCGTGACCGACGGCGATACCTTTCGAGCGCGCCTGCGAGATAAAAGCACGGTTCCCATTCGCCTGCAGGGACTCGACTGCCCCGAGGTGCAGCGCAATTCGAAATGCAGGTCGATCGAAGAAAAGGGCGGGCCGACCTGCGACGAGCAGATCGAGATGGGGCACGAAGCCACGCGCGTTGCGCTCGAGCTTCTTGCTGCCGGCTCGCGCGTGACGCTCGAATCCGCCAAACGTCACGGCATCTTACCTACGGGCGGATTTGGCCGCAGGCTTGCCTATGTCCGGCTGGCCGACGGACGTGATTTTGGACTCGAGATGATTCGCCGGACGGCCTGCAAAGACTTTGGTTATCGCTACCCGCATCCGCGCTCCGAAGAGTACAAACGTGCCGAATGAAATTCATCATATCGTCGAGGCGACCGTCTGGGCTGATGCTGTTGAGCGAGGAACATACGCTCCTGAATCGCTCGAGACCGAAGGATTCGTGCACTTCTCGACGACCGAGCAGCTCGACGCCACGCTCGAGCGATACTACGCCGACGTCGAGAACCTCGTGGTCGTCACCTTCGACGCGGCGCTCTTTGGCGACGAGTTGGTGTATGAAGCGACAGTGTCAGACGAAGAATTTCCACATGTCTACAGCGCCATCGATCCCCGGCGGGTGCTGCGCGTGCAGAGGCTAGCCCGCCAGCAGTAGATGCAGGGCGAGCACCGCTGCCCGAGAGCTCGCATCTCATAAGAAACGCGCAGTGAAGCTACAGTACTTCGCGCGAGAGGATGGATAAAACGATGAAGCGAGAGACTATCCCCGAGAGAGTGATCGATTTCGATGCGGCCCGCGAAACCTATGGACCGCTCGCCGAGCGCATGGTGCATTTCCTCGGGGTCAGAGATCCGGTCGCGGATCAGGTGATCGCGGCGACCCGCGGTTGGTCGAGTCGCGAGCTCTTTGTAGCCGTGGCCGACGCTGTCCGAGGTGTGAGTGCGCGTCACGAGATCGAGCCCTTGATGAGCCAAATCACGACGGTTCCGGCATGGGTCGATTTCGAGCGTATCGATCGGGGGGCAACTTTCTTCATGAGCGGACATGCGCTCTCGGGGCTGGTGCTCGGAGCCCGTTCGCTGATCCTCGGGTACGCGGCGCCGGCCGGAAATAAACCGCTGGTCTTGAGCGGTCGGCTCGAGCGCAACGTAAATCGACGCCTCGCTGAGACCTCGAAATTCGTCTACGAAGTCTGTCGTCGCGGCGGATTACGACCGGGTGCCGATGGCGTGATTGCGGCGGCGCACGTTCGCCTGATCCACGCCAAAATTCGCCATATGATCGATACCCAATGCGATTGGGACGCGCGGTGGGGCGAGCCCATCAACCAGCACGATATGCTCGCGACGGTGCTCCTCTTTTCGTCGGTTCTCGTCGAAGGGCTCGAAACGCTCGGTCTCGAGCCCACACCTCAGGAAGCCGATGACTTCATCGCCCTCTGGCGCTACGTGGGCTATCTGCTGGGCGTGGATCCCGAGCTTCTTCCCGCCTCGAGGGCCGAAGCCGATCGAAGTTTTGCGTTCATCGATCAGACCCAGGCCCCGCCTGATGACGATGCTCGCGAGCTCCCCCAGGCTTTTCTGGATGCCCCCGCCAGCGAACCCGGGCCCGGCGATCACGAGAGTGTAGGGCGCCCGAATATCGCGGTCGGATACGCATTGGCCCGTGAGCTTCTCGGCGACCAGAAAGCAGACCAGCTCGCGATACCGCGCACTCCTCTGCGTCTGGCTTTGCCGGTCGTCCGCAGGATCGTGGCGCGGCTGAATTCGCTTCGTAAGTGGGTGCCCGGAAACGAGCTCGCCGACCGCGGCGAGGCCTACTGGGAGTGGATTCTCGAGAATCAACCCTCGGGCGCGGTCGAGCTCACTCTGCCGGTGGAGATGTTGCGGTCGAGTTTGCGCGCTGCATAGCGTCTGGTGCCTCCATTCTCGGGGTAGCCCACGTCGAGCCATTCGAGAACGAGTTGAGCGTCATCGCCCCCGACGCGGTGGTTGACCGATCTGAATACGGTGTCCCAGACGATGCCGTTTTTCTCTCCACGCCCCTTGAACTCGACAACCTTCTGGAGTGTTTCGAAGACTCGTAGGTCCGCGCCTCGATGCAACCGTTTGCGGAACGTGCTACATAGATGAGCATGGCTGCTACCGAACCACTGACTGAAGAACCTGCGAATCTGGTCTCGAGACTACCCGAGGGCGAAAATCCCGATCGGGACCGCCTCTTCGATATCTTTCTGAACTGGACGATCGATATCGGAATCGAGCTCTACGAAGCTCAAGAAGAGGCGATTCTCGAGATTTTCGACGGAAAGCAGGTCATCCTGAATACGCCGACCGGATCGGGTAAATCGTTGGTCGCGCTCGCCATGCATTTCTATTCGTTTGCGACCGGCCGAACGTCGGTCTATACCTCGCCGATCAAGGCTCTGGTGAGCGAAAAGTTTTTCGATCTCTGCAAGCAATTCGGGGCTGAAAACGTCGGCATGATGACCGGGGACGCGTCGATCAATCGTGATGCTCCGATCCTATGTTGCACCCAGGAGATTCTCGCCCAGATCGCGCTCTCCGAAAGTGACCTCGCCGAGGTGGACCATGCGATCATCGACGAGTTTCATTTCTATGGCGATCGTGAGCGCGGGATGGCCTGGCAGCTGCCGCTATTGTTGATGCCCCAGACCTGCTTCTTATTGATGTCGGCGACCCTCGGCGACACTTCGCGGCTTTCCGACCAGCTCGAAGAACGAAGCGGCCGGCCGGTGGCGCTCGTGAAGTCAGACGAGCGACCTGTACCGCTCAAATTCGAGTACAGCTGGGATGTTCTCGTTCATAAGATCGAAGAGCTTGTCGAAGAAGGATTCGCGCCTGTCTACGTCGTGAACTTCACGCAGCGGGACTGCGCCGAGCTCGCCCAGAGCCTGATGTCCATCAACTTCTGCACCGACGAAGAAAAAGATGCTCTCAAGGCCGAGATGAAGGGTGCGAAATTCGACACGCCCTATGGCAGCACGATTCGTCGCTACCTGCGTCACGGCATCGCTGTGCATCACGGTGGGCTGATTCCGAAATATCGATTTCTTACCGAGCAGCTCGCGCAGAAGGGCATGCTCAAAGTGGTCGTCGGCACGGACACCCTGGGGGTCGGCATCAACCTGCCGCTGCGCACCGTGCTCTTCACGAAGTTGTGTAAATACGACGGCGAGAAGGTGCGGCTTTTGAAGGTTCGCGACTTCAAGCAGATTGCCGGAAGGGCTGGGCGCAAGGGGTTCGACGACGAGGGTTTGATCGTCTGTCAGGCCCCCGAGCAC
>CAYFTY010000504.1:0-4120 GCA_964346045.1 uncultured Bradymonadales bacterium
CGGTGCCGGGCTCGATGGCCTGCGTCGTCTTCAGCACTTTGACCGTCGTCTCGAGATTGGCGAGCTGTTTTTTCTCGGCCTCGGAAATCCCGCCACAGGCGCTCAACAAGAATGCTGCAAGAGTCGTCAGAATCATCAGTCGATGCATGTCAATCTCCTCGGAGAATCTAAATATTTGTGATGGCAACGCCTGACGGCGAGTCGATGCAATCATCGAGGACTTCGCCATCATGCCAGCAGCCAAGCAAGAGTTCGGTGGTCTTTCCCCACACGATATCGCCTTCTTTCGAAATCGCGATGGCGCCCAGACGGCGCTCGTTGGCAGCCGATTCGTCGATGGATTTGCGCATGGCTTCTTCGAGTGACATCCCGTCTTCGACGCGCACGACCACACGCACGGCGAGCGACTCGTCGATGATGTCTTCTCCGACGCCCGTGCAGCTCACAGCTGCCGCCGGGCTTGCATAATTTCCGGACGGCATTCCACTGTCGCTCACACGTCCGATGCGCTCGAATCCACGGCCGCCCGTCGAGGTTCCGACCGCGATGCGACCGTCACGATCGAGCGCAACGACTCCGATGGTGCCAGTGCCTTTTTCGTCGCGACCCTCGGCCACGAGATCTGCGGGGTCTGACGTAAATCCGCGCTCTTTCTCAGCCAACCATTCCGTCAGCCTTTTGTGGGTCGACGGGTCGTAGAGGGGCATCTCGAGCTCGCGCGCCAGATCGGCTGCGCCCTGCTCTGAAAGCACCCGGTCAGCCTGAGCCTGCAGATAAGCCGCCAGCTCGATGGGGTTTCTGACGCGAGAGACATTCAAGACCCCCGAGAACGAACGCTCGGATCCATCCATCAGCCCGGCACTCATGCGAATCTGGCCGTCTGACTGCAGCACCGACCCGGTGCCCGCATTGAAATTCACGTCGTCTTCGAGCATCCGACAGCCGCGAATCACCGTGTTGCGGGCACTCAGACCCTGTCCGAGCAATTCGTAAAGCTCACCACAGATGACCCGCAGCACCTTTTTGACGCGTGGGCCACGTGCAGGATCGCGAAACCGATTGCCCGCCCCACCATGAATGATCAGCTTTGGTTTCATTCGTCGGGTTCGTCGCCGGCGAGCCGCCGCGCGAAGTAGAGAAGAACACCAGTCACGACGACGCCCACAATGGCACCAACCCATGGAAAGGGAAGCTCAATGAGGCCCGACTCAATCAGAGATGGCGCGGCCTGAGCCAACACGATGGCGTCGAAAATCTGCATGCGCGAAACCTAGCCTCAAGAGGGGTACGAGGGCAAGCGCGGCAATCGTGGCCGGCCGGCGCATACAGACTCAGGCAAAGACGTCGGCCATGTCGTCACCGGTGATATACGCATTGCCCGGCTCGGCAACGCGGTCGTAGAAGCCGATCATCGCCCCCTGGGCGATCGCATTGGTCACAATCATCCCGACCAGACACATGAAGAACCCGGCAACATTCAGAAGCCCCACAAGGATCAAAAGCACGATAATATCGATGACCCGGCCTTCGCTCATGCGCCAACTGGCCTTGAGCGCTTCGACATAGGCGAGGTTCTTGTCGAGAACCACGTAGGTCGTAAAGAAAAGTCGCGCCGTCAGGTAGATCATCGGAACGATGCAGACGAGCGCCAGCGCACTGAGAAGCACCGCGATCACAGGGCCGTTGTCTAATCCGATGATCGGAATTGCGAGAGCGCCCATCAGACCCAATACGAGCGCCGGCAGTGCAATCACCGTGCTGTAGAGGATGTACGTGAAGATCATCTTGACCAGGAACGGAAAGATATCACCCACGTGCGAGAGAGAGACATCCTGGTTGCGATGGATGCGAAACCAGATCACGTACTGGGCAGCGAAGATCACCGCGTAGATCACCAGATAGATCACCATCACCACAAAGACGAATCCCATGACCGCGAGCACCGCTCCGATCTCGAGAGCCCCGATATTTCCGAGGAAATCACCGGCGACCGCCAGAATCGACCCACTGTATTCGTAGTCACTGCCCGAACCTTGTTCGAGGCCGTCTCCGAAAATGTTGATGAGGTCGAGCGGAGCATTGCAAAAGCTGCCGCAATTCTGCAGCAGAAAGGCGACGAACGAGAGAATCAACGTCTCGAAGGGATGTGCCTGCACGCCTGCCCAGGCGCGCTTGATCACCCCGGCGCTCGGGTCCATCAATGGCTCGACCCGTTCGAGCTGGATCTCTTCGGCACGCATATGCGCACCCATCGGATTCTTCACCGGCAGTCCGCTGTGATTCCAACCATCTGGCGATTCGCCAGGCGTTGGATCACCCCAATCTCCTCCCCAGTCCGACATAAGCTCTCCTTGGCAGATTCATCGGGAGTTTAGCGCATACAACTGCGACGAGAAAGCGGGGCGCGTTCCGGCGGGGCGCGGGCGCGCCCCAGGCGCGTTATTCCGCTTAGTCGAGCGCCCCGCCCCATTAGCCGCGCCCCGCACGGGAGCAAAGCGACGCCGTGCGCCCCGCCGGAACGCGCCCCAAGAAAACAAACGAGCCGGGACTCGATGGAGTCCCGGCTCGTGAATCCTTGGAGACGTCTCAGCTTAGAACATGGATTGGTTAGCGTTTAGTGCACCAAAGGTCGAAGGCTGCGATGTGGCGGTCCAGTCCGCAGCATCGTTGTCGTCGGTATCGTCGACACGCTGAGTAGACAGGGTCGACAACCCACTTGCGGCATCATTGCCGTCGTAGTTCGCAGCAACCGCGCAGAAATCCTCGTCTTCGGTGGCGGGATCGCTCAGGTCGACCATATTGCCCATATCGTCGAGCCACTCGCCTGCCGCGGCTACGACCTTGCCTTGGTCTAAGGAAGCACCCGAAGTCACGGCCCCTGTACAATCAGCTGCGTCACGATGAAGCCATACGGAATCCAGGATATTCTGGCTGGCGTCATAGAGTGTCACGACGCTGCTCGAGTACGTCAGACCCTTATCACTTGTGTACCAATCCCAGGCGCTGTTGTAGTTCTGCGACCAGGTCGCGTCGTCGAATTCCATGATGGAAGTCGTTTCATTTCCGCTCTGGTTGCCACTGCCATCGTCTGCGCAATCAGCTTGATCGAAATGGACGATGACCAGATCGTTGGTCTGAACCGTGAGATTGCTGAAGGTCAGCACACTGGAATCGCGGTCGTAAAGTTCGAAACCGCTCATCGATCCACCCGAAATGACCCGCAATTCGACGAGGTCACACTGTCCGGGGATATTCGCGTTCACTTCATTGATCCGCACTTCTGCAGGGGGGAGATAGCCGTTGAAGGTAGCGGTATTGGCATTCATGTCTGTGTTATTGCCCCACGCATCGGTGACGGTGTCAGCGACGGTGAGCGTGTACTCGGTACCTCCGGTTTGAGCCGAGGTCGTCAAGATGACTTCATCACCGTTCACAGTTGCGGCCGAAGCTGTGAGGCCCTGGTCGAAGGTGAATTGATTCGCAACATCGACGATACTCGCCGGGTCGAGAGCGCGGAAGAATTCGACGCGGATCTCGGTGTCCGAGGTGGCGATGGCCTGCTCGACACTCTGCGGTGTGATGGAGCAATTCACGTTCGAAAATTCGCCTGCGTTGTAGGCCGAGACCTGAGCGGTCGTCTGGAAGCGCCAGAGGGGCGTGTTGCTGACCGTACCAGTGCATCCCGATTCGAATTCTGCAAGGTCTTGAAGGTCGTCCGAGAGACGCAGCTCGATGTCGCTCGCTGTGGTGATGCCTGCAGTGAGGATCGCTGCCGATGTGTGGCTCGAACCTGCAAAGCCAAAATTACCATCGATGGTGAAATCGACCGCGATCAGCTCCGACTCGTAGTCAGCCAGAATCTGAACAGGGTCGGTCTCGGCGCTGATGTCTTGCGTCAGCTGCGTCACATCATAGCCACCGCCGGTGACGGCAAGATTTTCGATGTCTTCGACGGCAGTGAGGCCGTTGACATCGGGATTGATCGTGACGGTGCCGAAGTCGACGATATCACCGACGTTGAGGGCCGGCGTCGTGGTCGTCGGGTCGACTGCGACGAAGACTGCGGGGCCTGTTTGTTCGGCCTGCACAAAGAAGCCAGCCTGGTCACCGCCGACCGCCT
>CAYFTY010000505.1:0-4098 GCA_964346045.1 uncultured Bradymonadales bacterium
AATCGGGAAGGTGCGCGAGTTCTTCGGGGTCATCGTCGTGATGGAGGGTGACGCCGAGGTCGAGAAGCGTATCGACTTTGAGGACGCCGGCGGTAAAACGAATTCCGGCGACCTCCAGTTTATGAGTGGCAAGAAACGTGTGGACCCGGTCAGCCTGGCTGGGGCGGCGAGTCGTGACAATCCAGACCGTATCGCCCTTGGCGAGGTGGGTACGTAGTCGTGACAGCATGGGCTGATTTGGTCCCGCTTCTGCGAGGCCGAAATCTTCGTCGAAGCGAGTCAAAAGTAAAGTGCTGTCGAAGTCGAAGCTTACGATGCGTGGCGCGTCGTCGGTGTCTGAGAAGGTTGGGTTCTGCATGAGGTACCTCGTCGGGTTCGTGTATGTGACGAGGAAGATGGCGCCAGCTCGTCGAGAAGCGTGGCAAGGAATGAAGCGCGTTAGCTGCAACGTACGTGAAGCGTAGAATGCTGAAAGCGTTCAGCCTCCTTGTCCACGGTCGAGAGAGCTGCGACCTGACAGACGATACACAACACGCACGCGACCGTGGTCACCGGAAGAACCAGAAGCTTCAATGAGATGGATGCGCCAGGCTCGAAAGCCCCGTCTGATGGCCCCAATGTCCACAGTGTGAGCAGACGAAACAGTCGCGTCGAAGAAAGCGCCTGAGGAGAGGTTGCTTTCATGCCTGCACGAGGCGGGCAAGCTCAGCCGTCGTGGTGCATTTCGGCTGTCCGATCATGCGGTTGTAGGGGACGACCGGGACAAAGACCGTTACGGGGTCGAATGTCTCCAGGATGGTGGCCGTACGTTCGAAGGCTTGAAGGGAATCGTGCGCTGGAGCGGAGCCAAGCACGAGGGTGGTGGAGAGACCGTCGTCGAGAAATCTTTGGAGATGCAGCCACTGGCGTGGTCGAAAGTCGAGAATGTCTTCCAGATAGAGAACGCCGTTTTCTGCCAGCTCGAGCTCGCCGGGACGGCCTTCGATGCCGAGGAGACCGACATCGCTGATGGTGTGATGGGGCGCCCGGAACGGACGCTCCTGGGCCGGGGTGTCGGCAAAGGCGTTGAGAAGACCGGGAATGCGTCGAGCGATCATGTTCTTGCCTGAGCCGTGGTCTCCGAGAAGGAGAATGGGTCTGTCGGGATTGTCGTAGAACGCCTGGGTAAGGCGCAGGGCGGTTGTTTGCGTTTGGGCTGTGAGATCGGAGAAATCTGGGGTCTGCATGGTTTCACCTCGTCGTGGTCGTTATGTGACAAGGAAAAACGTTCGTCAGCCTGTCGAGGAAGGCCGCAAGGGACCAGGCGTTAGCTGCAGCGAAGTGAAGCGTGCGGACCGCAAGGTCGAGCCCCCTTGCTGGACAACGAGCAGGATGCGACGGATGACGATGGAGACAGACGAGCGCGAGGAGAAGACCAGCAAGACCTATTCAGTTTCGCTCTCAGCCAACGGCAGACTGGTCGCCTGGTCTTTCTTTTCCAGCGCGGACGACGGAGCACGCACGACCACCTCAGGGGGTGCAAGGCGTGTAGGGACCTCGAGCAAAACCAGCTGTTTTACTTCGATATCGGCTCGCCCACGGATCCAGTCAACCGTGAGAGGGCAGCGTTTTGTCGATAGGGTGTCGTCGCTCACAGTCATCATTTGACCTTGGGAGACGTAGCTGTCAAGCTTCGCTGGCGAACACGTTCATACCTTCATTCATTCATGGGGAAGAGATTATGGCTGATGCTGATATCCTGCTGGATCTAAACACAATAGAATTCGTAAACGGCGATGTTCGAATCACTCAGGGGCTGGAGATCGACGGGGCTGTTTCGAGTAACGGCACACTCCAGATCAAAGACACCAACGGTCAGGTCAGGATTGAACTGCGTGAAGACGGACAGATTATTCTGAAGCGAAGCGACGGGACAAACGCCGTGCGAATTCGCGAGTTCGATATTGAGCTTTACGACACCGGCGGTCAGATTTCGATTGAGTTCCAAACATCGGGCTCAGCCGGAATCTACCAGGATCTGCTTCTCTTCAACGGCGCCGACATCAAGCTCGATGGTCAGTTTCTCGCCGCACGCCTCGATGACATCGAGCAGCGGCTTGCGAATGGAGGTCTCTGAGATGAAAGACCAACTAAAGAATCTGCTTTCAGAAGTTCTTAATCGAGCCGACTTGGAGCCGAGCGAACGACTCCGAACGAAGGCACTGGGAGATGACCCGGCGCCGATCGTCGTATTCGACCTGGGAGAACGAGGCACCTTCACTCTCGACCTCACCCGGAGCCGAGGCGCCGAATTCGTCGACTCCGGGGAAAACGAAAATAGCAATCTGCGCGTGGTGACCGACTGGGACACCCTTGAGTCGATTTGGACCGGGCGCAGGGATGCGGTAGAAGCTGTGCGGTCAGGCGATTTGGAGTTGGATGGAAGCTGGCGGCTCGCTCACGGGCTGCAGCGTTACTTCGATTCAAGCGGGGGTGCCTGATGGCGCCACGTTCTTTTCGACAGGCTGCTTCGACCATCAACATTTCGAACTTCAGCACCGGAATCTTGGATTCGATTTTGAATCCGTTTTACAAGCAGAATGGTGGGGCGGAGTGGTTCCCGTACAGCGTGGCTGCACCTGGCGGGAGTCGGCGATACAGCCTACGCGGTATCATGGATGGGTGGCGCTGGCCGGCTGGCTACTCGATCTCCAGGATCTATCCAGATGACGCTGATGACCCGAGATGGAGCGAAGAGGCGCAAGGCGTGACCGTAACCGAAGACGAACAATGGGTGTTCTCAACCAACAATGCAGCCGAAGATCCACAAATTTTCCGACGGCCACTGACCGCCGACCTCGATGTGAACTACCCGTTGAATTTCGAAGTCAACGAGACGAAGCCTGCTTTGGCGTATCAGGAGCCGTACACGCATATGGGAGGATGCGATTCGTTCGCGGGCGATGTCTATGTTGCCGTAGAATATGGAGCGACCGAAATCAATCGAGTTTTCGTTTTCTCGGTGACAACTTCAAGCATCGTGTGGCGAGGAGCCGCATTTGTTCGTCAGAATGACGGAACTCAATCGAATGCGAGTTCAGCGACGATTTGCGAACTCTCCTTGTTCATGTTCGTGTCCAAATTTGATGGAAGTCCCTTCACGCTTCAAACCTATCGAATTGATGGGAGCCTTGGCATCGCCGCAGAGTTTCCTTTCATCGCGAACTTTCCATTGTACGATGAGAATGGTGTACCGCTGAATATGAATCGAATACAGGGCATGGACATCTCGCCACGTGGGCATCTCTATGTTGTAAATGATGAGGTTCTCGATCAGGGGGCCAAAAAAGGTGGAGTTCATGGCTTCGATCTAACGAGCGGACGCCGCGTGACGTTTCTGGGAATCGATTACTCAACCGGAGGCGGAAGTCTTTCCAAGGAACTCCAAGACGTTGCAATATTTGATCTTGCAGCGGTGCCCGCCGATTCTAATGTCGAAGGTGAAATACACGTTTTGGCACTCAATAACGACCTTATCGAGAACGACAACGTGTCGATCTTCCACATTTCTGTGGTGCCTTCCGACAGGGAGTTCATATGAAGGTCTCCGCTGTGAACTGCCCACCCTTTGGGTTGCGAACGGTGGCCGCCGTGGTGCTACTGATTGGGCTCTTCGGCTGCGGGGATGGGCGTGAGGAATGCAGTGAAGAGGAACAAGGAAAGTGGTGTATTGACGAGCACAGGTATCGCGAATGCGCTCCAGATGGCGACCCCGGCAAAAATCCCGACTACCACGTTTATTACCTCGACTGCCGTGAATTAGGACCCGATGAAGCCATTTACTGCGTCCAGGAAGCAGAGGATTCTGCCTCATGCACTGCAGAAGCTCCGGAGTAACCAAGCTGGGCGCAACTGTTTGGGCAAAGGACAAAAAGACCGCCCCAGTGGAGACCTGGGGCGGGTGAGGATGCATTCAGAACGGAATGTCGTCGTCGTTGAAGGTCGGGAATTCGTCGGTCTGGTCGGCGGCGGCCTCGTCTTCGGCTCGCACGGAGCTCAGGTAGTCGATGCGTCGGGCGAGGATTCGGACCGACTTGCGATTGTTGCCCTCGTCATCCT
>CAYFTY010000506.1:0-4080 GCA_964346045.1 uncultured Bradymonadales bacterium
GGCGTTCGAGGCGTCGGGCGAGGTGCGGCCATCAAACGGTCGGCGACTCGAAGAGCATGAAGTACTGAGCCTGCTGAACGCATTCGCGCGGGCCGACTTCATGTATCTCGACGAATCTGCCTTCGCCTCTTGTGATGCGCCTCCGCGCATCGAACTCTTGATGCGAGCAGGCGCCCATGAAAAGCGCGTCGCATTCGGTCGAGATTGTGAGGTGGAAGTGCGTGATTCATTGTTGCGGTTGAGCGAGCTGCTCGAAGAAACCGCGGGCGTAGAGCACGAGCAGTAGAGTGGCAGAACCCATGAAATTCGGCCCTTTCATCCTGCAGCGATTCATTGATCGGGGCGGAATGGGAGCGGTCTGGAAGGGGATTCACAAAGCCGAGAATGTGCCGGTCGCGGTGAAGTTCGTGGTTTCACAGCGAATCGACGAGGAGCAGCGCACGATGCTGCTTCGCGAGGTGCGTGCCCAGGCGCGGCTGCAGCATTCCGGGATCGTGCGTGTGTTGGATTTCGGCGAGCTCGAAGAGGACCTTAGCGATGAATTGAGCCAGGGCACTCCGTATATGGTGATGCCTTTCATCGAGGGTGGAACCCTCGAGGATCGCATCGGGTCGATGCAGTGGCCCGAGATTCGACAGATGTTGTTGGCGCTTCTCGATACGCTCGCGTTCGGGCATGCACGCGGGCTGGTACACCGCGATATCAAGCCGGCGAATGTCCTCGTCGCCTACGAAGACCGTGGCGAAGTCTACAAATTGGCGGATTTTGGTATCGCGTATGTGGCCGAGCGTCGAGACGAGGAAACGCCCGAACTGGTCGACTCTCTGATGGTGGGCACCCCTGCCTACATGTCTCCCGAGCAGTTGCGGGGACAATGGAGACTCTTTGGCCCCTCGACGGATCTCTACGCCGTGGGAGCCGTGACGTGGGAGCTCGTAACCGGTCAACCTATTTTCGATCGGGGCAGCCCCATTGCGACCGCAATGGCGCACGCCAATGAGGAGTTGCCCGGTCTGGAACCAGTCATCGATGTGCCCGAAGGGCTGCAGTCGTGGCTTGCTCGGATGCTCGAGAAGCGCCCCTCCGATCGCTTTCGTCAGGCCGCTGATGCGGCGTGGGCACTCGTACAGACCGAGCTTTCTTTCAAGGCGCGAAGTCGCAAAATTTTTCCGCCCATGCAGACGAGCTGGAAGTCGCCTCGGCCGCCCGAGTACAGCCTGGGGTTGATCGGCGCCGGGCTCTCGCTCTTTGACCTGCGCGAGATCCCGATGATCGGTCGCGAGAAAGAGCGAAATCTGCTCTGGGAAAACCTCTCGCGCACCCATGGGGATGGGACCGCACGCGCGATCGTGATCGAGGGGCCGACCGGCACGGGCAAGACGCGACTGGCCCAGTGGTTGGGGCGGCGCGCCGACGAGGTCGGGGCAGCCTGGCATCTACGCGCACTACATGCGGTAGAGGACACGTCGGGGGCCGGGCTCGCCAACATGATGGAGACGTTTTTTCGGACATGGGGGCTTTCGCGTCGTGAGACCTGGGAGACGATCTTCGACCGACTCGAAGAGCTCAACGAGGACCCGAGTCGCAACGGCCAAGATGCGAGAGCTTTGACAGAGGTGATTCATGGTCCGAGAGCAGATTCGGAAGACGATGCGATGTGGCACTTTCAGAACCCGGACGAAAAATTTCGGCTTCTGGCACGCGTCATGCGACGCATCGCCGCCGGGCGCCCCCTCATCGTCGAAGTCGACGATGTCCAATGGGGTCTCGAGACGCTTGCGTTTGCTCGATATGTGATGGTGCAGGAACCCGATACGCCGGTGGTCTTTGTCGTTACCTCGCGTACGGACCTCGACCTTGGCCAGATGGCGCGGCAGATACTCGGAGACGACGAACGATCGACGGTGGTGGAGCTATCGGCGCTCAGCGCCATCGAGCATCGCCTTCTCATTCGCGAGATGTTGCCGCTGACACCAGACCTGCTCGACGAAGTGGCACGCAAGACCGAGGGCAATCCCCTCTTTGCGCGGCAGTTACTCGGCGAGTGGGCTCAGACTGGCGAGTTGACCAGCACGTCGGCTGGATTCCGCCTGCTGGGTGAGAACGTCGCTATTCCTGAGGTGATCCACGATCTCTGGCTGACGCGTCTCGAACGCCTGCTCGCTGATCTCCCGCGGGAGGCCGAGTGGGATAATCTGAGAGCGGTCGAGGCGGCCGCGGCACTGGGTCGCGAGGTCGATTCGGCCGAGTGGTTGGCGGTTTGCGATAGTCTGAATCTGGCGCCGACGCCGGGCCTGGGAGAGGCTCTGATCCGGCGTGGTCTGGCGACGTCGCGCCATTCAGGCTGGCGTTTCGTGCACTCGATGTTGGTGGCCAGCGTCATCGAAAATTGCGTGGGGACCGGCCGCTGGCGCGAAGCCAATATGGCGTGTGCACGGGTGTTGCGAAACGACTATGTCGGAGAGGTTTCGAGTGTCGCCACGAGATTGGTCACGCATCTACGTCGCGCTGAACGTCATGAGCAGGCCCTCGATTACGCCGAGGTGGCGTGGCGGCGTTCGCGGGACAGGGGAGCGAACGACGAATGCAGCCGCATCCTGAATCAATGGGAAGAATTGGCCGAACTCGCCGGGATTTCGAAGCGTGATTCGCGCTATGCGTCGATGCGATTGGCTCGGGCTCAAACGGTCTTTGGCGACCAGGGAGCTCCGGCTCGCGCGATCGAGATGATCGAGAAAATACAGAGCGAGCTGCATGAAGGAACGGACGCGCAGGTGACTGCCGAGGCGCATCAACTCAAGGGACATTACCTCGCCTTGATGCGACGATTCGATGAGGGCCTCGAGGAGCTCGAGAAAGCTCGTCAGGCACTACGTTCGTCGACGGCGATGGTCGATTTGCAGCGACTTGCGAAACTGCTGGATATCAACGGTTGGATCCTCGCGCGCCTCGGTCGATACGACGAGGCCGTCGAACGCTATGAAGAAGTACTGCGCCTCGACAATGAAGAATCGCGCACTTCGGCGGGCTTGTCGGCCGAGCTCGGCCTGGCGCGAATTCACCTCGCACGCCGCGACTACGAGCGTGCCCGCGCACTCGGGGAAGCCATCGCTCGCGAGGCGGCGCGAACCGGTCGACTCGGATGGCAGGTCGACGCGATGAGCATCGTCGCCGAGTCGCATAAATTCAGTCGAAACTGGGAGCAGGCGATCGAGGCGGCCCGAGCGGTCTTCAAATCGGCGCAGATCCACCGTGCCGGGTATACCGCGCGTGCTGCGAGGCTCAATCTGGCGATGTCGCAGGTGGGCGCTGCCCACTTCGAGGATGCGATGAAGGTCTTCGGCCAATCGCTCGAAGAGTTGTCCGAAGATGGTCTCCACGAGTTCATACCCTTGATGCTCGTCGGGCGCGCGGCGTGTGGAGCCGCGAGCTCGGATTGGGTGGCATTCGAGTCGGCCATCGATCGATTGAGCGAGGTCGAGAAGCCCGCCGACCCCGAGTTCGAGTGGTTCGTTGACGTTGCTTGTCGGCAGATCGAGCGGTTTTCGGACGAGATTCGCCGCAACGCACTGCGGGCGGCAGCCGGAGAATCAGAGGAGTGACGAGGATGGCGAACGCGAATTCGAGTTCGGTTCTTCGTCGTCCTGCCATTGCGAGGCGAGTCCGTCGAGCGTCGCAGGCTCGACGAAATGCCGAACCTGCGATAGGTGTCCGGCGTGGATACCCCTGCTGAAATCGTCGTCATCGGTGGTCCGACCGGCGTCGGAAAGACCGCTCTCTCGCTCGCACTCGCCGTAGAGCTCGACGCTGAAATCGTGAGCGTCGATAGCCTGCAGGTCTATCGCCATCTCGACATCGGGACCGCCAAAGCCAGTGAGGCTGAGCGCAAAAGGGTGCCCCATCACCTGATCGACATTCTCGACCCCGATGACGAGTGCAATGTCGCGGATTTCATGGCGCGTGCCCACGCCGTGATCGAAGAGATTCAGGCGCGCGACAAAGCGGTGATCGCTGTCGGAGGAACGAACCTCTACATCCGGGTGCTGGTTCACGGCATTTTCGATGCGCCGCCGCCCGACG
>CAYFTY010000507.1:0-4079 GCA_964346045.1 uncultured Bradymonadales bacterium
GGTGGCCCGCAGGTCGACTATCCGATGATGCCGGTCTTCTTCACCATTCGAAATCAAAAGGACCTCGAGAACCTCGAAAAGCGTTATCGTGCGACCCGTACTCATATCGACCAGCGCATCGACAATATCCGTAAAGGCCTGCAGCGGGGCTATATCGCCACGAAACCAAACGTGAACCGGGCGATCGCGCAGGTCGACTCATTGCTCGCTCAGTCGGTCGAGAAGGATCCGATGTTGAAGATCAACAAGGCCGATGACGAGATGGAGTTCGACACGGCCGGGTTAGAGATGGCTGTCGAGAAGGTCGTGCGGCCATCCCTCGAAGACTATCGGACCTTTTTGCAGAACGAGGTGGCACCGAAAGCGCGAGAGGGTGTGGGCGTCTCTGAGATTCCCGGAGGCAAGGAATGCTACGAGGTCTCGATGCGCCGGCATATCGGTCCGGGATACTCGCCCGAAGAACTTCATCAGATCGGGCTCGAAGAGCTAAAGTGGGCACATGACGGCATGATGAAAATTGCGGCCGAGGTAGGCTCAGACGCCGAGAATGCTCCGCAGTTCATGAAAGAGGTCGTGGGTGACAAGACAAACTTCGCGAAGTCCCGGGAAGAGATCGTCACGAAGAACGAAGCTGCCGTAAAACGCGCTACCGCAGCGCTGGCTGCGACCTTCGGGAAGACCCCAAAGACCGAGGTCATCGTGAAGCCGATCGAAGAGCATCGCGCGAAGGATGCGCCCGCTGCGTACTATAACGGCCCGCCCGAGGACGGCTCGCGCCCGGGCATCTACTACGTGAATACCTTCAGGCCCGAGACTCGCCCGCTCTACAATCTCGAGGCACTTGCTTTTCATGAGGCCAACCCAGGCCATCATACCCAGATTGCCATCGCACACGAGCTGCCCGAGGTCCATGTATGGCGAAAAAGCACGGGCCAGACAGCGTTCACCGAGGGGTGGGCTCTCTACGCCGAGGTACTCGCCGACGAGATGGGACTGTATTCGAGTCCCATGATGCGCTTTGGCATGTACAATTATCAGGCGTGGCGCGCCGCGAGGCTCGTCGTCGACACGGGCATTCATGCGATGGGATGGACGCGTCAAAAAGCCATTGATTTTCTCGTCGAGAATACTTCACTCCCCGAGAACGAGGTGGAGAACGAGATTGACCGCTACATTGCGTGGCCTGGTCAGGCGCTCGCCTACATGGTGGGTCGCCGCGAAATCCAGCGCCTGCGGGACCAGTCGCGTAAAGAGTTGGGAGCGGCTTTCGATCTACGCGAGTTCCATGACGTCGTCCTGGGCAGCGGTTCGGTACCGATCGAGCTTCTTCGCGCCCATGTCGAGGATTGGATTCGCGTGAAACGAGGCGGTTGAAACTTCCTGAAAATCCATGCAGGTTCGTTGAGCGTGTGGGCGAGATCACCCTGGATGCTGCTGTGATGACTTCAGGAGCATCGCGGAGGAGTGTCGACGCAGAGATCGTGGAGTCAGCGACGACGTCAAACGGTCAAGCTCAGTAACACCTAGTTCAGCATGCGGTCTTCGATGCAGAGTTCATCGACGCAGGTTGTACCGGACGGGCATGAATTTGGATCGTTTGAGCAGTCGATACGGGTGCAAAAGTCCGACTCCGAGCACCCGAAAAGTGGTACAGGGCAGACCCCTGAGTCGCATCGCTCTGCGGCGCAGCGGCCGGTTCCAGTGCACCGAAGCCCGGGCGGGCAGTCTTCGGTTTCCCCACAGGTCGTGATGCATGTCCCGTTGAAGCACTCGTCGTCGCAGACGCTGTCGTTTCCGCAAAACCCGCAGGAACCGCCGGGCAGATTGCGGTTGCAGAGCTTGCCGTTGGGGTTTTCAGGACAGTCGTCATTGACGACGCATTGGCCCAGAGGCCGGCCTGCATAGGGGTCAGCTATTGCCATGTCCACAGCTGCATCGACCCCCGAATCTGTCGTTGCATCGGGTGCAACGGACATGTCATTGGCTTTGTCCATGTCGGTCGCTGCGTCGACGAGGACCGTCATATCTGTGACCATGGCGCCCTGATCCTCTTCGACTCCGCCGTCTACTTCACCAAGGTCGGTGGGGATTGCATCTGCGGTCATGTCCGCCGCTGCGCTGGCATCCGGCGGACCCGAGGTGTCATCGTCGCTGCAGGCAGAGAGAACCAGAAGAAGTGCAGAGAAGAAGATTCGATACTTCATGAATATCTCAGATCGAGAAGGGCTGGAGGCGGATCTACGTTTTTCGCAGATTGAACGAGGGCTCGAAATGTCGATGGGCGCTCTCGATTACTGCTCAGCTTCGACCCATGACTCGACATCGTCAGCCGAGATGGCCGGCATCCCCGCCAGCCCCGAGGCCAGAACGAAAGTCGTGACGAGAATCAAAAGCTCCATGTGCTATGCGTACGCATGTTGTCCTAGATGGAGGATAACAGCTTCCACGGGCCACGCCAAACCATCAGAACACTAGACTAGACGCGGACATCCATGGCGTCTCGCAGACCATCTCCCAGAATGTTGAAAGCGAGAATCGTGAGAAAGATCGCAAGCGCCGGAAAGATGACGAGGTGTGGATAGAAGCTCATCGCCGTCCATCCCGAACTCGCCAGTACGCCCCATGAGCTAGCCGGCGGCTGCAGCCCCAGCCCGATGAAGCTGAGGGTCGATTCGGCCAGAATGACGCTGGGAATGCGGAAGGTGAGCGTTACGACGATGGGCGCAACCGCGTGTGGGAGGACTTCTCGAAAAAGGATACGACCGGGGCCGAACCCCAATGCTCGTGCTGCTTCGACAAAGGGGCGCTCTTTGAGAAGGAGCACCTCGCCGCGCACGACGCGAGCGACTGTGATCCACGAAACGAGCGAAAGAGAGAGTACGATACCGACGACACCCTGGCCGATGACGACACTGATGATGATAATGAGCAAAAGGTCGGGGAAGGAGTAGAGCACGTCGACGATGCGCATCAGGAGGTTGTCGACTCGCCCACCGACCCAACCGCTTATGGCGCCGAGCATCGTGCCGAAGACCATCGCGATGAGCGTGGTGATCAACGCTACGAGGATCGATACACGAGCGCCAAAGATCACCCGGCTCAGCAGATCGCGTCCGAGTCGGTCGGTGCCGAAAAGATGATCGAATCCCGGGGGCTGCAGCAGCGCGTTGGGATCCTGCAGGTCTTCGGGGAAAGGCGCGATGAATTCGGCAAAAATCGATACGAATAGGACCAGCAGAACAAAGCCCAGGGCGGCCATGGAGAGCCGGTCTTTTTTGAGTTGCCACCAGGTGCGTGACCAGAATCCGTGGGGTTTCTCACTCATCGTTCCCCCTCGGCCGAAACGCGAGGGTCGGCGACGGCGTAGAGCACGTCGACGATGATATTGGCGATGACGATCAGGGTCGCGTAGACGATGGTCACGCCCATGACCAACGGGTAGTCGCGGTCGATGACCGCGGTGATGAAATAGCGCCCCATGCCGGGTATCGCAAAGATGAGCTCCACGATGAAGGACCCCGTGACGAGCATTGCCAGCAGGGGCCCCGAGATTGTGATCAGGGGGCCTAGAGCGTTGGCGAGCGCGTGCTTGAGTACCACGCGTGTCTCAGAGACACCCTTGGCCCGGGCCGTTCTGACATAGTCTTCGTGCAGGGCATCGATGACGCCGCTTCGGGTCAGGCGTGCGATGTAACTCGCGGGAGCGAGAGCCAGCGTAATGACCGGCAGCAACGCATAGGCGGGGCCTTCCCAGAGCGCCGCAGGAAGCACATCGAGCCAGAGCGCGAATACAAGGATCAGGAACGCGCCCAAAATGAAATTGGGCATGCTGAACCCGAGGCTTGCGAAGACCATCGTTGCTCGGTCGACCCAGGTTCCTCGACGAAAGGCCGCAAGAACCCCGAGAAAGATGCCGAGGGCATACGCAAGCGCGAAGGCTGCGACACCTAGCTGCAAGCTGACTGGAAAGGTCGCCTCGAGCAGGTCGTTCACGCTGACCTGCGCATATTTCATCGACATGCCCAGATCGCCCCGAGCGAGATCGCCGAAATAGGCTACGAGTTGAGTCTCGGCAATCC
>CAYFTY010000508.1:0-4075 GCA_964346045.1 uncultured Bradymonadales bacterium
AACAGTTGGGTTTCAATGATTTCAAATCCCATGACCGCGGGCCCGCGGGGGGTGCCGACGATGCCGCCGCGCGCATAGGGGAGGCCCCCCGCCGCAAATGCATCGAGGGCGCGCCGGGACGACGCGATCTCTTCGCTCGACGGAGTGTAGGGGGCCACCTCTCCTCCATAGTCATCCTGGACTCGGAAGTCGCCTCGCGCCGGACTCTTGAGCACCGCGTGACTGTATTCGCGACCAAAAAAGATCAGGCTGGCCTCGCCGTCTTCGATGGAGTCGACGTACTGCTGAATGAGCACGCGACGACCGAGGTCGATGATGCGTTTTGCCTGATGACGCACTTCTTCGGGCGATGCAGTACGAATCGTCTCCCACGCATTCGCCGAGACATCGGGTTTGACCACCCACGTGTCGCCCGTTTCGTCCCAGAGGTCGAGTTCATCGGTGCTGCCAACGAAGAAAGTGCGCGGGATGTGGATACCGGCTCCCTCGAGTTCGCGCAGATAGAATTTGTTTCGGTTGCGCGCGATGACCTCGGAGCCGTTCATGACAAGCGAATCTTTCTCGCAGGCACGAATCCAGGCGAGGAACTCCTCGTCGTGATGATAATAATCCCAGGTAGTCCTGACCACGATCGCATCGCAATCGGGCGAATCGCCCCAGCGCAGCTGACTGATTCGGGCGCCGAGTGCTTCGAGTTCGCTGGCGAGAAGGACATCGTCGGGATGCATGTTCCCCAGAAATTCGGCAGATGTGGCGAGTGCGATATGCATCATGAAAAAGGCGCACTTCCGGGGAAGTGCGCCTTGATACGGGTCTCGAGAAAACCTCAGTTGCCCAGGAAGCTCTGCAATTTCATGGCAAGGCCCATGTCGCCTTTGATCTTCAGCTTACCCATCATGAACGCCTGCGGGCCGGCAAGGCTACCCGTCCAGAGATCGACAAAGTCCGACTCTTTCATGGTGATGTTGCACTGAGCGTCGTCGCTCTCGCCTTCGGTCACGAAGTCCGAATCTTTGGTGAGGTCGACCACCCAGGTACCACCGTTATCGCCGTCGATGTTGAATTGATAGACGGCGTTGGCCGACGTCGAATCGGGATTCGACTCGAGTTTGTTGGGGAGGTCTTCCGAGAAAATTTGCTGCGCGGTGAGGTCAGACATCTTCGTCTCTCTCTGTTAAGTTAGTGGGCACTAACAAGTGCTTGTATCCTGAAAATTAGGTAACATGAAGCGGGTTGGTCAAGCAACAATCGCGTAACATTCTTTCACTCGTCGCGCCAGACCAACGGGATGCCGTCGACGAGATACGGAGCTCTGGGCTTTGCGAGTGGCGTGCCCGAGACCCCTTCATCAAAGCGGCTCGCGCCCGCCGCAAGCGAACTGGCACTCTTCGTTGAGCTTTTGACGAATCCCGACCGTCGATATGCGTCGAGGAGATTTTCGAGCGCGGGATGCGAGGCGCTGACCGACTCGATCGCCCGGGGCGGTAATGAGGCACCTCTTCGAAGAGGCTCACCGTAGCTCACGGCACGACTTACTCCGATCAACGGATTTCGATACACGACCGGAGCGTTTCGGAATGCGAGTGTTTCGAGCGCCATACCCACGACGATCAGGGCGACCGTCGCGGTCGCGATGCGCCTGGCTCGCTGGTCCTCGACGTCGATTCGCTCAAAGAGTCCCGCGACGGCGGCTCCGGCGAGGATGGCGAGCGCCGGTGTCCAGATCGCCTGAATGGGGACACCTCCCCAGGCCGTCGATCGAATGAGCCACGGGCTTGCGACACCGACGAAAACGGCGAGATAGAGCGAGCGCAGAGCCCGCGGCGGCACTTTCGTTGCCATCAGTGGCAGTCCAGCGAGCACGAGCAGCGGAAGCGGCGTTTCGAAAGCCAGAATCGCAAGGCCTGTCCAGAGGGGTGGGCGCGTGCTCACATAATCTGTCCCGAAAAATCGAAAGTAATCTGGCGAATGCGCGAGAAGGCTCAACAACCATGTTCCAGTCAGGCTGGTGATGTCCGACCAAACCCACGGATTGGCTGCGATGACTGAGATGGCGACCAGCACCGGCACTGCAAACCATGAAAGAGGCAGCGCGAGTCGTTCGGTCGTACCAAGCCGGGCGTGACCGCGGCGATGGTCTCGAAATTCGCTCACCCAGGCGAGCGCTGCAACGACGAAAAGAGGCGGCGCAATCGCAAGAGAAATGCCGCCCGAAATCGAGAGTGCGAGATGGCGAAGGACAGGCCTTTCGATGGTGCTGCACGCAAGTATCATCGCACCAATGAGCATCGCGACGGCGGCAGGACCGGCGGTCGACGCCATCCAGAATGCGTCGACTCCGAAGAGGCATGCGAGCGCAGAAAAGATCGCGGCCTTTGGCGAGTGAGTGGCCCGACGGGCAGTGAGCGCGACCAGGCCTACGGTACACGCAGCGCAAATCATCGAGAGCCACCAGAGTCGCTCCAGCTCGTGACCGGGCAGACCACCGATCGACACCCGGATCAGGTCGTAGAGAGGTTGAATCCCTGCGGCACCGCGAATGGCTTCGCTCCATCCAACCGCTGAATCAAGAGCGACTCCCGAGGCCACACCGGCGAATCCGAGTAGACCGAACCAGGCGAGCGCGAGCCCAAAGACCGCAAATATGATCCATCGCATGGAGTCTTTCATGGGCCCGCAATTCGATAACAGAAGTGTCGACGTCCAACGTTCTCGGCCCAGATTTCGAGCGTGAGCGGGCCAATTTCTTCATGCGCCGGCAGATTCAGACTCGTGAATCCCCGTCGGTCGGGGTGCGTGTGCTCGAAGGTCTCGCCTGCCCACTGCACGCGGGTTTTGACGGGTGTTCCCGTGCCGACGGCGGCATCGACGAGGCCGAATTGAACGCGCCACGGCCCGCCCGCGACGGCAGGGTATTCGATGATCAGACGCGAGTTTGCGATGGGGTGTGCCCAGATACAGTCCTGGCTGCGACCTGCAATCGTGCGCGTCGTCGGCTCGACGACCTGCCAGCCCGCGCTTCCGCAGATATGCTTTTCACCGCTGTGTTTGCACCGGCGCTCGGTGGCTCCTTCGAGGCGAACCGACGCGTCGTCGAGGTCAGGGGCCAGAATCGGGGCGTCTGTTGGTCTGGCGATGTACCACGGGCCGTCGCGTTCGACCTCACTGTAACCCTCGAGCGCTTTGAGGCTGACGATGGGCCCCAGAACTCCGCCGGTCGCATCTGCGACCGCATAATCGGGCTCGGCGGCTCGCAGCGCGGCGCGGTCATAGGCTTCGACGCCATGGACGATGCTGGCATCGAGTTCAGGGGCTGCAGGTAGTTTCGCGTCGACCGATGCGTAGAGTGCGCTCGCCAGGCTCAAAAGTGCAGCAGCGCCGAGCAAAATCGCGCTTCGGTATCCAGAACTTCTCATTGCAGGATCCAGAAGTCGTGATCGGGTGACCAGCGCAGTGACTCGAGGTCACAACGACCGCTGGCCCTGAATTCGATACCTTCCTTTTCGAGCAGCTCCCGCTGGAGAGCAGGGCGATGAAGGTCGCCTTTGAGTGAGATCTTTCCAGAGGCATTGATGATCCGCCACCACGGAAGCTCGACCCCATTGGCGTAACTGGTGCGCATCAGATTGCCGACTGCCCTTGCTGCACGAGCGCTGCCGGCCAGGGTCGCGATCTGGCCGTACGTAGCGACCTCGCCCTCGGGGACCTGCTGGACCAGCCAGTAGACCCGGTCCGAAAACTCGTCGAGTTCGTCGACGATCGCTGAAATGTCGTCTTTTGGATGACTCATCGCACTGCGAACTGAATGCCGGCGGTAATCGAGGTAAAGAACAAGGACGAAATCAGAGCCTGGGGCGTCGACTCCCCGGCGGTTACCGAGGCGCGATTGGCGTCGTCCTGGTTGCCGTACGTCGGCGTAAAAAGCGCGCCTATACGACCGGCGAGGAAAAACGAAATCGGACGCGCCACCTCGACGTTGACGCCTAGCCCAGAATTGACCGTAAGCCCAAACTCGAACTCACGCTGGGGTTCATTCACGTGTGTAATGACGAGTCCTCCCGAGACCGGCGTGTAG
>CAYFTY010000509.1:0-4071 GCA_964346045.1 uncultured Bradymonadales bacterium
GCCATCCGCCCCTGAGCGCCGAAGAATTCGCGACTGTCTACAAGTGGTTCGTCGACGAAGACCTCGCCCATCTGGACGAACTTCTCGTCGAGGTTCCGCCGCCCGCAACGTGCGACGAAGTACGCTCGCGCTACAACATCGAGTCGGCTTCGCCATGGCTGCAGAGCCACGTCGAAGACATGGAATTCGACGGATGGGCTGCGCGAAATGACGAAGCTGGCATCAATATGTATGGCTGCGTTGGCCCAGACCCTCTGAACTGCTTCCAGGACAATAAGTTCGGCGACAGAACCGAGTGGGATGCCGGCCAGATTTCAGGAGTCCGAATGGTCGACGTTGCCGAATTCGATTTCAGCACCAGTTTCTGGATGCGAGCTTCGGCGGACGGACGCTTCGTAGGAAACGGCGGCTCGGGCGGCGAGAACTTCGGCGCTACGATCACCGACCTCGTCACGGGCCAGAACATCGGTGTTCGCGGCTCGTATGACCCCGGTTTCTTTCCCAATAACGACGGATTCATCATGCAGGGCGGCGGAGCCGGTCTCTGCGGTCAATCCGTTCTCACCAACCCCGAGGCCATCGAGGGCGGGATCGACTTCAGTGAGCCGGGCTGCTCGAACGCAGAGGGAATCAATCTCTATCAGCACGTTGCTGTGGACATCGATGGTGGTGATTACTTCATCATCAACAGTGAATTCACCAGCGACTCTGGCAGCGCGAATAGCGACCCGCGAGCCCCCTTCTACGAGGGCTCTACAATGAAGTTCTCGCCGCTTGTCTTCGATGGAAACGAGTGGCAGCAGAAGCGGTCTGTCGTCGTCAAATCGCCCTATGAAGGTGACTCGGTGCTCTCGCCGTCTGGCAAACTCGTCATCAGCCGCTTCGCCGGGCCGGATGGAGAAGCACTCGGCTTTATGATTCGACGGGTGCAGGCATCGCCGACGGCTGAAAGCTACGCCATCGACGTCAGCCAGCGAGTGCAGTTCATCTGCCAGCCAGGCGCCAAGGCGAACATCTCGTTCGATGAACGCTGGTCTGTGACCCACGCCTATGAGAATGACACGGCCAATATCTACCTGACCGACATTCTCACCGGCGAAGTGATACAGGTCACCGACATGCCTGCGGGAACCAAAGCACTCTTCCCGCACTTCCGCTCGGATGGTTGGATCTACTTCCTGGTCAAGGGCGAGAACGATATCGCCGTCGCGTCGGACGCGGCTATCCGCCTCGCAAACCAGTAATCGCGAAGACTCTGGCGCCCTGCGGGGCGCCGCACTCACGGGAACTTCATGATACGTCATCTCGCATCCATCGGGTTTGCAGCCATCGCCATATTCGTGATGGGTTGCTCGAACCCGGCCGAAGTCGAAACTGAACCGTCTTCGGAGAGCCAGCAATTCCCATGGGATAGCGAGGCGAACGGTAAAGAAGACGCGTTTGGACGCTCACTGATCGGAGTCCCGAGCGCGTACCAGCCAGATCCCGAGATTCTCGAAGATCAGGATGCCGCGGATCTCGAATTGCGAACCAATATGCGCTTGCGTCGAGAAGTCGCCTGGGAGACCGCATACAAAGTGCTCGAACCCGTACCTCTCCTGGGCCTTCAGAACCAACTCGAAGCCCTTCCCGACTGCCCTCCGGGCGTTGAGACGCGTGACATCGATCGCTGCGAGAGACAGAGCACTCAGAGTGCCTGTGAGAGCTATACATCGGGCGACGCAAATATCTGCGCGTGGAGCGCGGGCGCTTGCGCTCCCGTCTGTGACAATCTGCGCCTGCCAGACGGTGCCGAAATTCCGATGATTCCTCGGTGGAGCACCTGGTACGGCGTCGAAGACATCAATACGATTTTCCAGAACGCATACGCACTGCTCTCCGACGAAGACAAGCGTGAACGACGCACGCTGACCGATGCCGAAATCGGCGAAGCATTCATGCTGAACAACACCGCTGTCGAGCGCTCTAGCCGATGGCCTCTGCGAAGATACACGTCCAAGGTCGACGACCTCTTCGGATGCAACATTCCCGAAATCGAGGGCGAGACCGAAGAAGAATTCGCCGTGCGATGCGCGCAGGCTCGACAGAGTCAGTTCAGTGGAGGATCAGCAGCAGGCGGTGGAGTCGCACGCATGGTCTACAGCCCGGCGATGGTCCTTCACATGATGCGCAACTACGCCGAGATTTTGTCGTGTCGCGACGATACATTGCTGGACACGTGGTGCGAGGACGGTGAGCCGTGCGAAGATCCGCCCGAAAACTTCTCGACCTGCTTCCGCAGTGAATTTCCCGCCGACGCGGGCAATCCATGGGCTGATCTCGACACCGAGGAAGTCGACGCGATCGGCGGGCTCCCCGATGCCGGGGGCACAGTGCTGATCAAGGCCACGTGGTCTCGCGTTGGTTTTGGTTTCGAACTTCCTGCATACGATACCGACGCTGCGACGCTGCAGGACCTGCTCGATGAAAGCAGCCTCCGACGATGGAGCGACGAGGGGGACCGAAGCTACGAAGGCGACGATCCAGCCGCCTACCCGACGGCCGACGACATCTATACGATTGAGACTCGAAATGGCGCGCGCTATCGCCTCACGGGGCTCCATATCATGACGAAAGAGCTGCGGCATTGGCTCTGGGTATCGCTGTGGTGGAGCGACAACCCCAACGAAGACTTCGGCGCCGACCGTCCTCAGACCTTTGAATCCCTGCCGGCGGCATGGAGCAACTACAAGATGTGCGCCATCGTCGACTATTTCGAGTCTGACGAGCAGGCTGCCGAGCGCTTCGAAGACCTACCGAGCCTTCAGGCTGCGATCGAAGCAACCGGTTCTGAAGCCGGTGCTCCCTCGTGGTGCAGCAACCCTTACATCGAAGAAGGTGCAGGCAACGCAAAGACCAACTGCATCGGGTGCCATCAGCACGCCGGCACGCGATTTGACGAATTCGGGGAGCCTTTCGTCCTCGAGGAAGTCATTCGCCAGGACACCGGACTCTCAGCCACCAATCGCTACCCCGCCAACGGCCGTCTACGACGTCGATCGCACTTCCCAACCGACTACTCGTGGGCCTTCAGTCGGATGGACGATCTCACCGAGCTGCTGCGAAGCGAGATTGAGTTCCATGGCTCGCAGGATGAAACCTGGCTGCGCATGCGAGAGATTCTCAGTGCTGAGGGCGACGCCGAAGCGGGTGAGGAAGTCTTCCAAAACGCAACCAGCGACGAGTCGTGCACAGATTGCCACGGTGCCGATGGTGAGGGCGATTTTGGGCCCGCGATGTCGAGAGTCTTCGCTCAGAAAACCGACTGGCAACTCTTGAATACGGTCATCGAAGGCCGTGCTCCCATGCCCGCATGGGGAGAGAGACTGAGCGATCAGGAACTCACCGACCTCTTTGCCTACCTCAAGGCGAATTTCGACCCCGACCGCTGAGGCTCAGCTCAGAAGCACTCGCTTGGGGCGAATGATCATCTGACCGCGAGATTCGGCACCGACGGCCACCGCCGCGAGGGTTCCGCCGTACGCGAGCGCGACATCATCGCCAGGTCCGATCTTCATGTCTGCTGGCGCCAAAATCGGCCGCCCGTGTCGCACGTCCTCGACTTCATCGTCGTCCAGATCGATTCGCGGGAGTGAAACCAGCATCTCCAGGGGTGAAAGAAGAGATGCCTGAACATCTTCAGGTGTATCCAGGTCGCCAAGCTGTACCGAATTTTCGAGCGTGAAGAGCCCGACGCGAAAGCGTCGAATCGCAGCTGCATGGGCGCATGTCTCGAGCGCCTCGCCAAGGTCTCGGGCGAGCGAGCGAACGTAGGTCCCTGAGCCGCACTCCACCCTCAATTGCGCCATCTCGGGCAGTTCATCCACCTCTACTTCGATCGAATCGATCCTGATGGGCCGGGGGCTCAGCTCGAAATCGACACCGGCACGAGCCAGCTCGTAAGCGCGTTTGCCATCGACCCAGATCGCCGAAAAGCGCGGAGGCCGCTGCTGGATCTCACCTATAAAACGAGGCAACACCGCCTCGAGAGCAGCCCGATCGACATGAGAGTGTTCGAGCGTCTCGACGACC
>CAYFTY010000510.1:0-4067 GCA_964346045.1 uncultured Bradymonadales bacterium
AATTTCAGAGTGTCATACGAGTCTACCCGCAGGCACGGTCCAACGCCTCAACTATGCCGGCGTGGTTTTACCAGGAAGCCAAGATTGCGGCGGGATGACCGAGGCTCACCGATTGAATGCCGGTCAAGCCGATTTGACATTCGATCCTGGCGAGGCAATTATGACACCCCTTGGCCAACGTCGTTGGCAAGATAACGGACACGCGAAAGGGCATTCGATGACCACCCGAGTCGACATACATCTCTCGAAAGAAGAAGAGGCGGAGGTCGAGGCGTTGGTTCATCGAATACGTGACTGGTTGAACAGCGACGACGGTGAGAAGGCTGTACAAGAAGCATCCAAGAGAAGCGCACTCGCCGCCGAGAAGCGAGCGTCCGAGCAGGAACTGGATGTTCGCGAATTCGATCGTCCCATCACCTGCTAAAATGATATGGCAAATGGGTGGGAAGTTCGACAGTACGACGCAGAAAAGCTGGCAGAGCTACTCTGTTCAGCCGCCGCGGGCGAAGCTCGCCCCCGACTTCATGATGTCAGGCGAAAGCTCCACATAACCTATCTGCACGAATATCTTCCCAGGCGCGACGTGCAGACGATCGTCGTCGAGAAGGAGTACGTCGACCGTGATTTTCTCGAGGACTACGCGGCGTACTACGTGAGGTGCTTCCGCCAGTACCCACGATTTTGTTCACGGATCCACTTCTTCTCCGAGAAATTTGATGAGGCGAAATTCGCTGCGGTCCTGCGGGGTGAGGAGACCGAAGACTTTTTGACTGATTCCTATTGCGGCTTTCTGGTCATCAAGCCACTCCCTGAGACGATCATCGGTCGCACATGTCTCTCGGTGTACGACGATGAAGAGAGACGTCACTACCCCGTCGCTCGGACTTGCAAAGCGCAGCTTTTCGGGATCGACCTCCAGGTCGAGAGTCTGCCATTCCAGGAGCAGGACACTGCGGTAGCGCGGTGCGCAACCAGTGCGTTGTGGTCAGTCTTTCACGCCACGGCTCGGGTGTTCGAACATTCGGTTCCCAGTCCCGTGGAAATCACTCGTTCGGCCACAATTGCAGGTACCGGTCGAGCTCTGCCCAACCATGGTCTAACGTTGACGGAGGTTGCAGCCGCCATCAAAGCATGCGGGCTGGAGCCGCACTCCGTCACGGCTGAGAACCTCGACACTTTGAGAATGACTGCGTACGCCTATCTGCGCGCAGGGATTTGTCCCTATTTTAGTTTCTTGCTGGTGGATCCTGGAACCAACCCCCCAGAAGAATTCGGCAGGCATGCGGTAGCCATCACGGGGTACAGCCTGCCAGAGGATGGAGAACCGGTACGATCCGCCGACGGGCTTGCCGTTCGGGCCCTCAGGATCGACAAGCTCTACGTACACGACGACGGAGTAGGACCATTCGCACGTATGGAGATTCTGGACGAAACTTTGAACTGGATCGACAGCTACGGGGACCACAATGATGACAGCCCCACTCTCAGTACTTCTTGGGCGGCGCCAAGCCAGAACGGTGAGGTTGGAAGCGCCCTCGCAGTGGGCAACCAGCTGGTTCTGCCGCACTATCACAAAATCCGGGTTCAATTCGAGGCTGTTCTTGGCGCTGTGAACTCTTTCAGTGAGCAACTCGATGCACTTAGAGACGACGGGATGCTGACGCTCGGCCCATTCGAGTGGGATATATTCCTGTCTGACGTTGCGGATTTTCGGCGAGGCATTCGGCAAGCCGAGCTGCAGCCAGATTATCGGTCCGCGATCCTCGTCGAACCCACACCACGCTTCCTATGGCGTGCTATTGCTTACGTAGGGTGTGAGCCGGTGCTCGAATTGGTGTTTGATGCGACTGACATTGAGCAAGGATCATTCATTCGCCGATGCGTCGAGTACGACCGTATTTTAGGGGGAGCACTCCGTAGGTTGGCAGGCATGTACCTTTCAAAGCTCGTCGAGTCGGACAGCTCGCGAGGTGTTCTCGAGTGGTTCGATGCGCAACACTCTACATCGCCCTGACCACAGCCCTCGTTTAATCAAGAAGCCAAGATTGCGGCGGGCTGAAGCACTGTGCGGCGGTACCACGCCGCTTCATTCCTCCGGGAGCCAGATCTCCGCTCCAATCGGCATCCTGAGTTTCCGCGCCAAGAAGCATCAACGTCCAGCCCGCTTCGGCATCGGGAGGTCGAGTTCTGCGTGCGATGTCAACGCTCGCATCGAACTTCATCGGTGCTGCGACGTCCTCGGTGCGTACCTCTACCTTTTATCGGAAGTTGGAACTCATCCGGCATGTGGTCGAGTGGGATCTCAGGTTCAATGACAACTCCACGCCCGGTGATCGTGGCCACATCTTCGACCACGACAGTCTCTTGTGATTTGCCGTCGGTGACTCGCAATTCGGCACATAGGGTCCTGGACCCGAAAGACGCAGGGGCTCGTTCTTGCTAAATTAAGTTTACCAAGGGACGGAATCACCGGCCTCATTAAAATCTGGAGCCCCAATTTTCATAAGAACCACACTTGGATGTACAGGGATCCTGCTGGCGACGACGCTCGTGCTGGCTGCGAGCTGCGCGACGACCCCATCCGAGCGCGAGCATCCCGAACCCCGCGTGCTGTGGAGCTTCGAGCACGGCAACAAGGTCCTGGTGGCAGAAGGCTCGATCTACGTGAGGCGACCCAGGGAGGTCCGAAAATACGAACTCGGTGAAGACGGCAGCCTCATCGGTCCGATCTGGACGAAGACGGACTTCAGCCCTCCAAAGGACTGCATGTTACCTGGGAGGCGCAGCCCGGTGACGAACGGCACATTTGGCAGCCTCGCCGCGAATCAGGCTCACTTCACCGATTCCGGATTGCTGATTCTTCCCGTCCCCTGTCAATCTGAACTACTGGTGGATGCGGTGACTGGCCAGACCGTGTCGAAGCGCCGTTTTTCGCTCTACAAGCTTGCGCCGAAACACGTGGTGGTCGAACGCGGCAATCTCGAGTTCTGGCGCGGCGAAGACGGAACGTTTGCGGTGAAGGCTCCGAAAAATACCGTCGTTGCTCGTGATGCGTACTTTTGCAGAGATCGCGTGTTCGTCGCACGCGACCGATCGATTCAAGAGCTCGACCTCGATGCCCGGCTCGTGCGTACCCTCGGCGAGCCGGTGAAGCCTCGTTATAGTCAGGGTAGCTGGTGGCAGGTTATCGGGCTCTACCGGGGCGACCCGGTCCATCTGGGTTCGAGTGGCTATCACACGTCGCGGGGATTCGAGCCCTATTTTCGTGAGGACCTCGTCGAGCCCTACGCGATTCTCGATAGCGGTATCGTGTTCGGCCACCCCTTCGGCCGAGGCAAGACTCTCGGGACCAACCTGATGCCTGGATTCGAGCGCTGCTGCAGCTACGACGTGCTGATCAGCGGTCACGACCCACAATGCAAGCTGTAGTGCCGGGAGCGTGATGGCTCTTCGAGGTGCTCGAAAATCAGTTGAGACACCTGACCACCGCCGCCCGGTCGATTACCTCGGGGCATTGGTCTCTCGAGCGATACTCGGGTATGCAGGTAACGGCAATTCGTGGTTGAGGTGAGGGTCGACTCTCTGTCATGGTGATAGGACTCATGAAACTCGACCAGATACCCGACCTTCCGCCCTGGCTTCGCTACCCGCTGATCGCCCTCATCGAGCGGCATCTGCTGGTCGACGAGATGCGTCTCATCACGAAAACGCAGCTTGCAGAGGATGCGCCCGAGCGCGGCCCGGTGCCGGGGCGACCCGATTGGACCTACCGTCCAGGTTTGGGCGGCTATTTGATCTCGAATCAGAAAGCCGGCATCTCGCTCGATGTTCGCGATGGCGAAAGCGGGGTGATTTTCGAGAGGCTCTTCGCGGCGAGCATGCTTCTCGAAGAACTCGGTGCTCCGAATCCCACGAACGATGCGGCCGGCACGCGCGCATGCTGGTATTCGTGCGAATGGCTGAGAGGGTTCGGTCCGGCCCGTCACGCCTTCGACGAGCTTATCGAGCTCGGGGCAGCTCGAGATTCCGCCCGAGGTCGTGACGTCCCACCTCAGAAAGGTCGACGG